>CACZOG010000023.1 GCA_902782715.1 uncultured Lachnospiraceae bacterium
GCTTTGGCTTTTTTCTTTACGGCCTGCTTTTCATCCAGCGGTCTGAATGCATTCTGAGCGGCTTTGTGATTTTCCTTGATCTTTTTCTCAAGAGACGAAAAAGAAACATCGCCGGACCATTCGGTGTCGACTGAGTCGTTCTGATGAAGTTTTCTGTTGACTTCTTTGTTGAACTGATCTCGATTCATGACTACCTCTTTTCTACCACGAAAGCGGTAGGCATGGCTCTCGAACCGAGAGTACAACTTGAAACCACTTCTTCATTGTTATAAACCATGGAAGATGACATACCACCGTCGAGATTGGCAGCATTTACAGCACCGTATTCTTCCATGATCTCTATAAGATCCGACATTGTTGCACCGAGAGAGGAGGGCTGCCTTCCTTCAATAACAAGAAGCAGGACGTCTCCGTTTTCTCTCTGACCAATGGCGGAACGGGGATTAAGACCGCTTCCCGAACCCGAGTATTTGGCGGATTTGCCGTTAACAATGAGAGCGGGACCGAAAGAGACCGCATCACGCACACCGATCGACTGGGCATATCCTGCGGTCATTCTTCCGACAACGAGAACATTGTCATTCGTAAAGCCGTAAACATCATAGGAAGAAGCGGGATCACCGAATCTTAAAACACCTTCGGAGAAAACAACGCCTTCGGGCATGCCTCCCGAACCCATTCCTATTTCATCATCGTATTTGCCGCCGTTAATACCCGCAACACAGTCGTATTTCTCGACAAACTTCATAAGTGTAAGACCGGGTGCGTCATAATCGTAATAATCCAGGGTAGCCACCTTAACTCTTGAAGGGTCGTAGACCACCATCATTTTTCCTTTATAAGTATCTCCGTGAACTTCGAAAATATCTATTCCGTCGCCGTCGGGATCGATATCGGGATTGGATACCGTTTCTGATACGATATCGGATTCGCTTCCCTCGTAATCCGCCGAGGCTCTTGTTTTAATAAGTGCGATATCCGTTATTTCTTCGAATTCCGAAGTATTGTTCTTTGCGAGGATTTCATCAATCTCCTCTTGGGAAAGATAGATGTCGGCCATTACGCCGCCGACGCTTGATTCCTTGGCGGATGCAACGAACAGATCGCGCACGCGCCTTGAAGGCCCTTTATTAACGAAATAGAGGAATACGTAAAGACCTGCAATAAGAATAAGAAGAGTTGCCCCAAACCAAATAAAGAACCGACCGATAAAACGACCGATTCGTGACAACACTTTGTTACCATTCCCCTTTTTTGTACGTTTCATACTATATACATACCATATTTTGTGTATTTTTACAACTTTTTGCATTTTAATATGGATAAAAAAGAATAAATTTGCGGTTATATCGTCAGGTCATCATCGGTACAATATCATGACCTGAAAAACAGGTTTTATTTATTTGTGAAAAAATGTTCTTATTTTATGACATTTAATTGAATTTGCATAATTGTAAGAGTATAATAAAGTGTTGTGTTTTGGGCGTTATTCTATTTATTGAGGTTTCCATGAGATATCATATAAGAAAAGTCGCCGGGATATATTGGCTTACGGATATTGAACAAGCCGTCTGGGATTATAAAAGACCATTGAAATTGAATGAGATAGGATATGAAATCTGGAAAAGATTGTCCAATGGCTTGAGCGAGGAAGAAGCAGCTTTGGAACTGACCGAAATATACGAGACTGATAAGACACAGATTTTAAATGATATAAAAGACTTTAAGAAAGAATTACGCAAAAACGGTATTGAATTATGAATGTTTTATTAATAGGCGGCTGTTCCAGCCTGATGAACAACTTGATTGTCAAGTTCAAGAAAGAGGGACACAGAGTTTATCTTATAACGGGCAACCGTTACTCAAACGATCCATATCAGAGAGTTTTCGAAAAATACAATTTCCCATATGATGCGTCATGCTTAAAAGAAATATTTGAAAGTGTAAGACCGGATAGTACTATCTATCTGGGTGCTTTTGATACCAATTACAAATGGGTTAACGAAGAGGCGGAGGCAGTTGCTTATTCTTCGGGACTTATGAATATCCTCATGAGTCATTCGATTAACAATTTTGGAAAGTTCGTATATCTTTCAAGCGATGAGGTGTTCGGTCTCGGAATGGATCATGACATTACCGAGCATGATGAGAAGAATGCCATTAACGTAAAAGGAATGGTTCTTGCACAGGCTGAAGAGATGTGCGAGAGTTACAGAACATATAAGGGAATGGATATTGTGACTTTAAGAATGGACCATCTTTTTACATTCCCCAAGAAGAGAAGCGAGGCAAGAGACATTTGTGCTCAAATGTGTCTTGAAGCACTCGAAAACAACGCAATAACAATCAATAAAGACAATAAATTTTCACTTCTTTATGAATCCGATGCCGTACAGTTTATTTTCAATCTGGTAAAAGCAAAGACTCATATTTACAGTCTTTACAATGTATCTTCGAGAACGGAAATAAACGAAGGCGAACTTGCTTCGATTATTGCTGAGCACATGGATGCTCCCATAGCGATAATCAACAAGGAGGGAGCTGCTACAAGAAGGATTCTTTCTTCCAAGCTTTTTGAAAGCGAATTCGGAAACAATACCATCTGTGATTTAAACAGAGTCATTCAGAAGATTACTTCGTATATGCAGAAAAACAGATATATCTTCCTGAATGACCTTGATAAGAAACCGCCTCTGTATCAAAGAATTCTCGACAAGGCGGGATGGTTCATTCATGCAATTATTCCTTTTATGGA
>CACZOG010000024.1 GCA_902782715.1 uncultured Lachnospiraceae bacterium
TTGTCTGTCTTTTTGCGCTCGTCTGTCTCGGGTTCGGAATCAGAATAAAAAAACAGAACGGAATTATCAGTGACCGTTATGCCGCTTCGATGGCCATGGTTTCCGAGGAATTGAATGAAAAGGGAAGAAGACTGGATGCAATTTATGCGGCGAGAAGCGTTCTTCCCGACAGAGACGACGGAAGTTACAATCCCGATGCTTATTTTGCCCTTATTCAGGCTGTTTCCCCATATAATATAGAAAGCGATTTTTATCCCGAATATACCGTAAAAATACCGTCAAGGGTGGGGGATTACAAATTGTCGAACGACAAATCGAGACTGCTCATAAAAGGCAGCATGAATGATTTATACGTTTGCGATGCGCGTGACGGGGAGATTGTCAGCGTCATCTATGACGATATTTATGATTTTGAATTTGAATCGAATGACAGAGTGATTTATATAAGAAATGACGGTCAGGTTTTTGATGTTGACTTATCAAACAATGTGACCGAAAAACTCTGCGAAAGTTCAGAAATCCTTTCGAACGATAACTGCGAAACCGTAAGTGTATTTGACACAGACGGAATCAGGGGATACAAAAACGGCAAGATTTCTTTTGAAATAAAATTCAGCGATTTAAGAATCGATATGAACGAAAATCTTGCAGAGTATCTGGATATGGAGCCGGTTATTTATTCCACAAACGGCATTGTTGCATTTGATGACGGAAACGATCCGTTAGAGCGAAATGTCTATATTTTAATGTATGACATGCAAAACGGAGATATTATTTCGCTTACGTCAATTTCCGGAATCGCGGCCGATGAAGAGCTGATGGTTAATGCGCTTGATGACATGGTTTATTTTGCATATACCGACGCAAGCAGCGAGGACTTCGGATTTTTCGGTAAAAATCTGATTTTAAACTGCTATGACATAAACAGACCGAGTGAGATGTTTTACAATGAATTTTTTGATAATGCCTTTTATCAGATGATTGTTAACGACAGCGGAATCTGCATATACGGATGCTATGAAGCGGTAATGTATGATTTTGACCTGATGCAGGTAGCGGATCTTACGCAGTGTGATGATATAAAATACGCATACAGCATGTCCGCTGAAGATCACTTTGACTTCGGATTCTGCGTTACGGATGAAAGAGGAAGGGTATTCCATATAAGTCCTTCCAACGATACGGGCGGAGACATTACCGGGCAGCTTTTCCCTGTAACGGGCGACAGCACATGCGGCGGAAGAGAGTATGTAAAAGGCAAGTTTTTTACATATTTTTATGACGAACCGAACATACTTGTAAGCTATTCTCACTGCCCTGTTACATTATCAGGCGGCGATAATCCGGCTGATTATACCGAAATACCGGTTGAAAGCGAAATGGATTTGGATTCCTGGGATTTTGAATCAGTAAAAGGAATCGATTCGAATGCGGTACTGTATGCAATTATGTCCGATGACGAAAAATACATAGCGGTTGCTCTGGCTGACGATTCGATTGCGGTAATCGATGCAAAAAACAACAAACTCAACAAGATAATTTACAATGAATATCTGACAAGATTCGTGTATCTTGAGAAACCCGGGTGTTATTCGTTCGGATATGTTCTTTTAGACAGGGAATTCAACAAGATTGCCGAGATACCGAACGGATATCTTTACGGAATAAACACATCGAGCAAAAATCCCGTTATCTGCGACGGAAGAGTCGGTTATGTTCAATATCATGAAATGGCAATTGTTCCGTATAACAAAATGATTAAGAAAGCGGATGAAATACTGGGCGATTACTGTCCCGATGAAGAAACGCTGAAAAAATACAACATTACGAAGAAAAAGGAAAGTATATATGGCCTTCTTAGGAAATCCTTCGGCAACAAATGAGATTTTAAACAAATACAATTTAAGCGCGCAGAAAAGATACGGTCAGAATTTTCTCATCGATTCGAATGTGCTTCGCAAAATAGTCGAATCGGCGGGAGTCGGCAAAGAGGATACGGTTCTTGAAATAGGACCGGGCATCGGAACGCTGACACAGTATCTGTGCGAGGCCGCGGGAAATGTTATCTGCATTGAGATAGACAGACAGATGATTCCGGTTCTTGAGGATACTCTTTCGGAATACGATAATGTCAGAATCATCAATGAGGATGTTTTAAAGGTTGATATTGAACAGCTTTTAAAAGAAAACGGCGCAAAATCCGTAAAAGTTGTGGCGAATCTTCCGTATTACATCACTACCCCGATAATCATGGAACTGCTTGAAAAGGATGCGCCGATAGAAAGCATTACGGTAATGATTCAAAAGGAAGTTGCCCAGAGGATGCAGACGGGACCGGGAAGCAAGGACTACGGCGCACTTTCGCTTGCCGTGGCTTTTTATTCCAGGGCGGAAGTCATGATGACTGTATCCCCGAACTGCTTCATTCCAAGACCCAATGTCGACAGTGCTGTAATTCGCATGGACAGGTTAAAAGAACCGCCGGTTGAGGTCAGGGACAAAGCCTTTATGTTTAAGATTATCAAGGGTGCCTTCGAACAAAGGCGAAAGACGCTTACGAATGCGCTTTCGAACTCGGTTTCTTTTAAAACGGATAAGGAAAAAGTGGCTGAAGCACTCCAAAAAATGGGCAAAAACGTCAATATCAGGGGCGAGGAACTCACACTTTCGGAATTTGCCTTATTATCGGATATTTTAGGTCAATAGTTTTTGACAATCTCATATGCTTATGATAAACTATATAGGGTGTTTTTTGGTTAAACCAAACACAAGATATATTGAATTGAAGCGTACGAGGTGGTCATTTTGGATAAATCGGATAGCAGACTTCATTGTGAGCAAATCGAAAAGTTAATGAAAGCAGGCAGATACAACGAAGCGGTGTATCTTGCAGATAAAGTGGACTGGCGTAAAGAAGACGATATCAAACGCCTTATTCAGACGGCTGAAGCATACAGAAGAACCCGTCGTTATGACGACGCGGTAAATATTCTGAAGATGGCTCACAACAGAAAGCCCAATAACAAGAAGATCGTATATCTTCTTTGTGAGACATACTTTGAAATGAAGGATGTGGTTACCGCTCAGGTATACCTTGATCGCTATCAGAGCATGACTGACAGAACCGACTGGCATTATGACGCTCTGAAATATAAAAGATCCCTTGCGTATGAACTTCCCGTAACGGAAAAAATAGACATTCTTGAAGAACTCAAAAGAAAAGAACCCGCCGCAGAGCAGTTCAGATTCGAGCTTGCAAAACTATACAATCAGGCAAGACAGTATGCGGAATGCGCAGCTGAATGCGATGAACTGGTCCTTCTTTTCGGAGACGACGGAAAATATGCAAGAAAAGCACTTGAATTAAAGAAGTCCTGCGTTCCTCTTACGGATGAACAGGAATCCCTTCTTCGCAAGTTAAGCCTTGGAACGATCGACAAAGACCATGCATCATCGGGCGATGTCAAAATGATGAATACAATGGATATGAGCGCTCTTAATTTAGAGAGCAGTCTCGCCAAAGATATCCAGACTCTCAAGTCGGAAGAAACCGAACCTTCTCAGAGAAGAAAAAGAAAAGAATTCCATACAAGATCTCTGGAACAGACGGTTCCGCCTTCGACTCAGGAGATATTTTTCTCCGACAAGACTGAGGATATCAGTTTTACAAAATACGATCTTCCCATCAGTAAGGCTGCGGATATCAAGGAAGTTAAGGCTCCCGTATCAAAGAAGAGCCGCGAAGCGGAAATGGAAGAGCATCTCTACAGCGAATCCGACGGACAGATGGCTTTCTCGGATGCATCTTTTGCTGATGACGATGACGAACAGATCACCGGTCAGATCACGGTTGACGATCTGCTCTCCGACTGGTCAAAGATAAAAGAAAGAAATACCAGAAACTTAAGACAGAGCATCCATGAGGATGTAGTAGAACAGACAGGCAAGATCTTCGAAAAGAAGAAAGAAGAAGTCGAGGAAGAAAGCGAAGAAGTTCCCGGAAGCATCTGGAAAGAAGTTGAAGAACTTTCCGATGAATTTGACGAGAAGACCATCGAGGAACTGATATCCGAGACAAAGGAAGAGTATTCCGAAGAAGTTACCGAAGCCGAAGAAAACGAGGCTGAAGCAGTAACTGAAGCTGAGAGCGAGACAGTGACCGAAGTTGAAGAGGCTGAAGAAGCCGAAGAGACTGAAGAAGTCGAAGCAGAGGAAGAGATCCCCGAAGAGGAAGAAGAGGAAGCTTTGGAAGAAACAGAAGCCGATTCCGAGATCGAAGAAGAGATCACAGAAGAAGAGTCTGCCCAAGAAGCAGAAGAAGTCGAAGAAGAAAGCGTTAAGGAAGCGAAAGAAGTTCCTTACGTATTGGAAACAACCGCTGCAGATATGCAGGAGACGAAAGTCATACCTGACGATGACGAGATAGAAGCACTTCTGGCAGCAGACGAAGAAGAAAAGAACAAAACAGAAGAAGAGCAGGCCGAAGAGGAAACAGAATCGGAAGAGAGCGAAGATTCCTACGATGAAGAAGGCGATGCAAACGATGTGGACGAATCCGCGGAAATAAAGGATTTAAGTCCCGAAGAGAGAAAACTTTTCTCACAGTTCTTACATCCCCGTTCAATGAGGATTCAGATAGCCAATGCTCTTGAAAACATTTCTCTTGCTGCTTATGTGGGAAATGTAATAATTACTTCCGACAATAACGAAACGGGATTTGCTCTTGCCAAGTCGATCGTTAAATTCGTTAAATTTGCCGACGGTAATTTCTCGGGTGCAATGTCCAAGATCAATGCACTCGAATTAAATAACAAAGATATCTCAAAAGTGTTTGACAAGCTTAATAACGGTGCACTTGTAATAGAAGATGCCAACAAGCTTTCAAACAACGCTCTTATAAGAATAACTCAGGAGATCAATCAGGAAGAGAGAGGAATCCTCATGTTCCTTATTGATACCAAAGCAGAGATCAAGAAACTCCTTATGCGTCAGCGTACTCTGACAAACTACTTTAATATCAGGATCGATATTATTGCAATGAGTGAGGCCGCTTTGGTAGATTACGGTATGAAATATGCCAACAATCTTGGATACTCGATAGATGAGGGATTTGCAAACATGGCTTTCCATAAGAGAGTCCGTGAAGCTCAGGCAGGCAATCACAGCGTGACCATTGCCGAGGTGAAGGCAATTGTTGACGAAGCGATCGAAAGATGCGACAGATCCGGCGTTTCGAATCTTTTCAGAAAAGTATCCAAAAAATATCGCGACGAAAACGGAATGATCGAACTTCGCGAAAAAGATTTTAATTAATTTGGGGGTATGTAATGGTTCAGGAAGAAATTTTTATTTCCGAAGCGGACTGCTATCTCTTCGGGCAGGGGACACATTACGACATTTACAAGAAACTCGGAGCACATTTAACAACCAAGGATGGCAAGCAGGGGGCATTTTTTGCTGTGTGGGCGCCTGCAGCCAGAGAAGTCTATGTAATCGGTTCTTTTAACGGCTGGAGAGAAGATCAGTACCGAATGGAAAGGATCGGAGATATCGGAATTTATACAATCTTCGTAAAAGGCGTAAAAGAAGGTGATATGTATAAATTCCTTATCCACACAACGCAGGGAACGAAGCTTTATAAAGCCGATCCTTATGCGAATTCCGCGGAACTTCGTCCCGGAACGGCATCCGTTGTTGCCGATATTTCGAACTTCAAGTGGTCGGATACGGTATGGATGAACCGTCGTGCCGAGAAGAATCTTTTCAAAGAGCCCATGGCGATATACGAATGTCATATCGGTTCGTGGATGAAACATCCCACACCTGAGAATGACGGTTTTTATTCGTATAAGGATTTCGCCGACAGAATAGTTAAGTATTTAAAAGAATTAAAATATACCCACATCGAACTTATGGGTATCGCAGAGCATCCTTTTGACGGATCCTGGGGATATCAGGTGACGGGTTACTATGCTCCCACTTCGAGATACGGTAAGCCCGAGGAATTTCAGTACCTGGTCAACACTCTTCATAAGAACGGAATCGGAGTCATCCTCGACTGGGTTCCCGCACATTTCCCGAGAGATGCTCACGGTCTTGCAGATTTTGACGGAACGTGCCTTTACGAGCATCCGGATCCCAGACTCGGCGAACATCCCGACTGGGGCACCAAAATATTCAACTACGGAAAGAACGAAGTCAGAAACTTCCTTATCGCGAATGCACTTTTCTGGATCAAGGAATACCATATAGACGGATTGAGAGTTGATGCGGTTGCGTCAATGCTTTATCTTGACTACGGCAAACAGGCGGGAGCATGGGTTCCCAACAAATACGGCGGAAACGAGAATCTCGAAGCCATTGAATTCTTTAAACATCTGAATTCCGTAATAAGAGGCGCATTCCCCGGAGTATGCACGATCGCAGAAGAATCAACGGCATGGCCTAAAGTTACGGCGTCACCCGAAGATGACGGTCTCGGATTTACGTTTAAGTGGAATATGGGCTGGATGCATGATTTCTGCGAATATATGAAACTCGACCCGTATTTCAGAAAGAACAATCACAACAAACTCACTTTTGCGATGAGTTATAATTCGGCGGAGAATTATATTCTTCCCCTTTCTCACGACGAAGTTGTTCATCTTAAATGCTCAATGGTAAACAAGATGCCGGGCTATCAGATAGACAAGTATGCAAACCTTCGCGTGGGATACACGTTCATGTTTACTCATGAAGGCAAGAAACTCCTTTTCATGGGCCAGGAATTCGGACAGGAAAGAGAGTGGAGCGAAGAAAGAGAACTTGACTGGTTCCTTTTGGAAAATCACTTAAACCGCGGAATGCTCGATTATGTCGAAGAGTTATTAAAGATTTACCGCAAGTATCCTTCTCTTTATGAATTCGATTCAAGCTGGGACGGATTCGAGTGGGTTAACGCGGACGATGCCGACAGAAGTATTTACAGTTATATAAGAAAGAACTCGACAGGTAAGAACAATATTCTCGTTGTTCTGAACTTAACACCGATGAGAAGAAACAATTACTGGGTAGGAGTTCCGACTAAGGGCAAATACAAACTGCTTTTAAACAGCGATGACAAACGCTTTGGCGGAAACGGCGGAGAGATCCCGTCGGTAATGGAAGCCGTTGAAGGAAAATGCGATAACAAGGATTATCATCTTGAATTTGATCTTCCTTCCTACGGCGCAGCGGTATTTGTATTCTGATGATGTGACACTTTTCCTTTTCTTAATTGAAAGGGAAAAGTGTCTTAGGTTTTTTAGGAGGCTTATATGATTTTTTACTTTTCATCAACCGGAAACAGCAAACATGTTGCCAAAGTTTTATCCGAAGCGACAGGCGAAAAAATGGTATCGATAACCGAGTGCGTTCGTAAGATGCACTATGATTTTAAATTGAAAAAAGGTGAGAGAATAGGCTTCGTATATCCCGTATACTGCTGGGGACTTCCTTCCGTTGTGGAAGAATTTGTCAAATACGCATCGATAGAAAAATACGGAAAGCATTATACCTATTCTGTTGCAACCTGCGGTGCGGCCACAGGACAGGCAGATTCGAATCTGGCCAAACTTTTAAGCAAAAAAGGTATCCCCATGCATGCATCTTTTGCAGTAAAGATGGTGGATAATTACACCGTGGTATTCAATGTTAAGAATACGGAAAAGAATGAAAAGATAAATGCCGAAGCCGAAGAGAAAATACAGAATATCGCCTTTCTGGTTAACAACAGAACAGGCGGATATCACAATAAGCTTCGCGGAGTATGGCCCGTTTCAAATGCCGTTCATGTTGCATACAGTCTTTCGAGAAAGACCGCTCCTTTTAAAGTGTCTCAGGACTGCATAGGCTGCGGAATATGCGAGAAGAACTGTCCCGCAAAGGCTATTTCAATGGATTTCGGCAAACCCGTCTGGACAGAGAAGAACTGTGCTCTCTGCTTGGGATGCCTTCATAACTGTCCCGTTAATGCCATCACGTACGGACCCACGACAAAGAGAAACGGACAGTATCATTATAATGAGAAACAGTAAGGAATCAATATGCGAGAAATAGAAGTAAGCGCTGTAACGGAAGCTGTTTCCGAGATGTGCATAGAGATCAACCATGTTCTTTCAAAGGACATGAAGCAGGTTCTGAAAAATGCCTGCGAAAATGAAGAATCCGAACTCGGCAGGCAGATTCTGTCTCAGCTGGAAGAGAACCTTAAGATTGCCGAAGCGGAAATGATACCCATCTGCCAGGATACGGGAATGGCTGTTATTTTCATGGAGATCGGTCAGGATGTTCATCTGACAGGAGGAAACCTTGAAGATGCGATCAACGAGGGTGTCAGAAAAGGATATACAGAAGGATATTTAAGAAAGTCCGTTGTTGACGATCCTCTGATCCGTAACAACACCAAGGACAATACGCCCGCAGTTATTCATTATTCGATCGTTCCCGGAGAGAATGTAAAGATAACCATTTCTCCCAAAGGCTTCGGAAGCGAGAATATGAGCAAGGTATATATGTTAAAACCCGCAGACGGCGAGGAAGGCGTTAAGAATGCCATAATAAGTGCCGTAAAAGATGCGGGACCTAACGCATGTCCTCCGATGGTTGTCGGAGTCGGAATAGGCGGCACGTTCGAAAAGTGCGCGCTTATGGCCAAGCATGCTCTTACAAGAGAAGCGGGAACGCATTCGGACATTCCTTATATAAAGGAAATGGAAGAAGAAGTGCTTGATAAAATAAACGCTCTCGGAATAGGACCTGCCGGACTCGGCGGAAAGAATACAGCGCTGGCTGTTAACATTGAAACATATCCCACGCATATCGCAGGACTTCCCGTGGCTGTAAATATCTGCTGTCACGTTAACAGACATATCTCCCGCGTGATTTAATACCGCGGGTTTTTACGGAGATAAAAAATGACAAGACATATGACGGTTCCGATGAGCCGTGAGGAAAAAGAAACACTAAAAAACGGCGATTTCGTATATTTAACGGGTACTATCTATACCGCACGCGATGCTGCTCATAAAAGAATGTATGAAAGTCTTCAAAAGGGCGAAGACCTTCCTTTTGATATAAAAGACCAGATCATATATTATATGGGACCTTCTCCCGCAAGAGAGGGAAGGGTTATCGGTTCTGCAGGTCCGACTACCGCAGGAAGAATGGATAAATACACTCCGACTCTTTTGGATCTCGGACTCGGCGGAATGATCGGCAAAGGAAAAAGAACGGATGAAGTTTTAAAAGCAATCGAACGAAACAAGAGCGTATACTTTGCCGCAATAGGCGGAGCAGGCGCACTTCTTGCGAAGGCTATAGTCAAGAGTGAAGTCATCGCGTATGACGATCTTGGTACGGAAGCGATCCGTAAACTCGAAGTAAAAGATTTCCCCGTGATCGTGGTTACGGATCCATCGGGGGTTTCCTTATATAATAAATAAAAAGATTTCGGATAAACGAATGACTCAGGAAGAAAAATACTACCTATATAAGAATAAGAATTTTGCTCAAAGGTTCTTCGGACATCTCGGCACGGTTATAAAGCACAAGAGATACGTCAGGAGAGCCTGTTTTAAAATGGGACTTTACCGTCAGGGTATTTTCCATGATATGAGCAAGTTTTCGCTTACGGAGTTTGCGCCGAGTGTTAAATACTTCTCGGGCAGGCTTTCTCCGAATGCGGTCGACAGGAAGGTCAGCGGCAGTTCCAAAGCGTGGCTTCATCATAAAGGAAGAAACAAACATCACTTCGAATACTGGATTGATTTTTCCGCTTCCGTGGAAGGATACGCATTCGGATGCAAGATGCCCCTTAAATATGTTGCGGAAATGATCGCCGACAGATATGCCGCCTGCGTGGCTTATAACGGCGCTGAATATAAAAAGAGTGATGCATGGGATTATTACAGCAAGGCAAGAGATGTGGTGATAATGCATGAGGATACAAAAGCCGTTCTGGAAAAGGCGTTAACCATAATGAAGGAAGAAGGCGAAGAAGCCGCTTTCTTATTCATGAAGAATCTCTTGAAAAAATGCAGGAACGGCGATTATACGAAAGACAGTATCTGATCGCCGGCAAAAACATTCCCAAAAGCAAAAGACAAGTTGACAAAAGGCCTGCCTGCAATTATAATAATCAATGCGCGTAAAAAATAATCGTCGCGACAAACGAACTGCATATTGGTAAGCGTTTGACTTAACCTGGAGAAATACTCAAGAGGCTGAAGAGGCGCCCCTGCTAAGGGTGTAGGTCGGGTTACCGGCGCGAGGGTTCAAATACCTCTTTCTCCGTTCAAAAATTTACCACCGTATCCGGTGGTTTTTTGATGCCAAAACAGGCTTTCAAGTTTGGCTTTTACGGTGCGTTTCGTAAGCTTGAAAAAATAATTAAAAGTTTTTGAGAAAAGTTATTGACAAGCCTATTTTGAAATGATATTATATTCAAGCACTGCCGAAAAAAGCGGTGCGAAAGAACCTTGACAAATAAACAGCAATGCAACCCTGAAACAATTCAAAATCGAAGCAATTCGAGAGTTAATTATTCAGAGAAAGAAA
>CACZOG010000025.1 GCA_902782715.1 uncultured Lachnospiraceae bacterium
GGAACTCGGTACGCTTTCTTTTCCCGATGCCGAAACAAGAGCTGCTTACGAGAGCAGGGAATATGCTTCGAAGATCGTTGTATCCATTCTTGTTCCTTTATACAACACTCCGGAAAATTTCCTTCGCGAAATGATCGATTCGGTTGTAAACCAGACTTACAAAGACTGGGAACTCTGTCTTGCGAACGGATCCGATGCAGAGCATGAATATGTTGAGACGATCTGTAAGGAGTATTCTTCGAAAGATCCAAGGATAAAGTATGAGAAACTTAAGAAAAACGAAGGCATCTCAGGCAATACGAATGAGTGTCTTAAGATGGCTTCGGGAGAATACATAGGTCTTTTCGATCATGACGATGTGCTTCATCCTCTTGCGCTTTCCAAATACAGGGAAGCCATTGATGATGGTGCGGATTATATCTACTGTGATGAGGCTACCTTTACGGACGGAGACATCAATAATATGATCACCGTTCATTTTAAGCCGGACTTTGCTATAGATAATTTAAGGGCGAATAATTATATCTGTCATTTCTCTGTATTTAAAAGAGATCTTTTGGACAAAACCGAACTTTTCAGAACGGAATATGACGGAAGTCAGGATCATGATATGATCCTTCGCTTAACACATCTTGCAAAAAAGGTTGTTCACATTCCCGGGATTTATTATTACTGGAGAGCACACTCGGGCAGCGTTGCAGCAAATATCAATGCTAAAACATATGCGATCGATGCGGCCAAAAGAGCCGTTTCGGATCATCTTAAGACAAACGGGATCTACAATACCGTAATTTCGTCTTCAAGAGCGTTTGAAACGATATTCAGATTAAGATACGAACTTGTCGGTGAACCTCTTATCTCCGTTATCGTTACGGATGATAATGACGAATGCATCGAGGCATTAAAAAGATGGAATTCGTACGTAAACATCGAAATCGTAAAAGAGTCTGACCACGTTGACGAATGCAAAGATAAAAATGTTTATTCGGTTAAGAACATTCTTGCGAAAAAGGCAAAGGGAGATATCCTTCTGTTTGCTGACGGAAGCGTAAGAGCAGAGTCTGAAGAGATCGTCAAAGAACTTGCTTCGATCGCACAGAGAAACGATGTCGGGGCAGCAGGCGGCGAGACGATCGATTCTAAAGGGAAGATCGGGCATGCGGGTGTTGTTACAGGGATCGGAAAAGATAAGGCAGCAGGCCTTATTCACAACGGTTTTGATTCAAGATACATAGGTTACATGGGCAAACTCTGTTATATCCAGGATGTATCCGCTGTTGTATCCGACTTAATGGCCATTAAGAAAAACACCTTCGAAGAGGCGGGAGGTTTCGACGAAGGATATGAAAAGGCTTTCGGCGATATCGCACTCTGCCTTAGATTAAGACAGAAAGGACTGCTTAATGTCTTTAATCCCTATGCCAAAGGTGTAAGCGACAAAGAGCAGCTTCTTCTCGGTTCGTCTGATGAAGCATATACAAAGGATTTAGCTAAATTTAAAGAAGATTTCAAAGATGAATTAAGCAAAACCGATCCATATTACAATACAAATCTGACATCGGATTCACTTGATTATTCGATCTGCTGACGGGAGACTTACATGTATTTATTTGCGATAGAAATCGGCATTTTCATAGCATTTATAATTGTAATTTACGGATTAAAACTAAACAGTAAAAACAATCCCAAACAGGTTGCGTGGTCTTTTGCGGTAACACTGGGTATGGCTGCCGTACAGTTTGTTACAGAAATGATCTTCAGCATGGCGGCATATATATATTACGATAATTATTCCATTGCCGTTACTTCCAATATCTTAATGGGAGCAACACCGATGATCGCTGTTTTTATCACCATGCTTCTTTTAGTAAAAATAGCCGGTGCAAAAGGCAAAGCAGGTATCATCCTTCCTTTTATGGCGGTATTGTTGATCGTCTCGGCTTTTCTTTCATATATAGTCATTTCAAGAAGATGGAATATGCAATTTGATCTTAATGAACTATCGATGTATGACATGCTCCTTGAGACCGAAGAGGAAAGAAATCTGAATTTTATCACTAATGTCAGAAACTTTGTTAATTTCATTCCGGGCGTTTCATATGCGGTAAGCGTTATCGTCTGTTCTTTTAACAGGAACAAAAATAAAAAGGAAGAACAATAAACTGCCGGCTTTACCTTAAAAGGAAATACCATATAAAAGAAATATATAGAAAATAATAAGCGGCTGCAGAGCATTCGAAAGAGTGCCCTGCAGCTTTTTTTATTAAGAAATGTTTAATTTTTTTTAAAACTTATTGACAGGTGTTTCATACTGTTATATAGTGTTTACTGTTATACAATGAATAAACAGCACATAACAGGGCAAACAGTGGGGCATGAAGTAAAGGTGCGGATTCTATCGGGAGACGGAAATGAAGATCATAATCAACAATTCCTCAATGGTTCCAATTTATACACAGATCATTCAGCAGGTCAAAGCACAGATCGCTGCGGGAAGCCTTAAGGAAAACGATGCGCTTCCTTCGGTGCGTACGCTTTCGGCTGAACTTAAGATCAGTGCGCTTACGGTTAAGAAAGCCTATGACGAACTTGAGAACGAAGGGTTTGTCGTAACCGTACACGGCAAGGGAACGTATGTGTCCGGAAGCAACAGCGAATATATCAGGGAAAACCAGATAAAAGAAGTTGAAGATGATCTAAGAAAAGTTTTCGAGAAAGCGGAATACTACAACATTTCCAAAGAAGACTTAAAAGATATCATCGAAATGCTCATCGAAGAATAAACCGGAATATGTTATGAGGTAACAGATATGATAGAGATCAAAAACCTGACCAAACATTATAAAAACTTCACGCTTGACGATGTTTCAATGGAAATACCTTCCGGAAGGATCACCGGTTTTATCGGTGCGAACGGAGCCGGAAAGAGCACGACTTTTAAAGCTATTTTGGGTCTTATCAAAACCGATGGCGGTGAAATCCTTATAAACGGAAAGAACATAAAAGATTTCAGTGAGAAAGACAAAGCGCAGATCGGATGCGTCATGACAGATTCTTTTTTCTCGGATACATTAAGGATAAAAGATATTGCTAAGATAATGAAAGCGATGTTTAAAAGCTTTGATGAGGAATACTTCTTAAACAAATGCGAGGCCTTTAATCTTCCTAAGGATAAGAGGATAAGAGATTTCTCGGGAGGCATGAAAGCAAAGATAAAAGTCATCACGGCGCTTTCTTATGACTCAAAGGTGCTTATCCTCGATGAGCCGACGGTCGGACTTGATGTTGTGGTAAGAGAAGAAGTACTCGACCTTATCAGAGAATATGTCGGAAACAATGAAGAAAGAAGCGTCATCATAAGTTCCCATATTTCTTCGGATATCGAGAAACTCTGCGATGATATCTACATGATCCACGACGGAAAGATCGTTTTCCACGATGATACGGACAAACTTCTTTTTGAATATGCGGCCGTCAAGGTTGATGAAACGGAATTTGAAAAACTTGACAAGAAATACATAAGATCTTTCAGAAAAGAGAAATACGGTTATGAATGCCTGACCTGGCAGAAAGATTATTATATGGAGAATTATCCGTCAGTCGTTGTCGAAAAAATGAGCATTGACGAAATGATGATGATCTTGATTAAGGGAGAAAAGATATGAAAGGTATGATAGCAAAAGATTTAAGAATCCTTGCAGAAGGAAAAAGCCTTGCGATTCTTGGAACAATATGCGGTATCGTGTGTCTTTTTACCATGAAGGATCCGGGATTCTTAATAGGATACGTAACGCTTATAGCAACAAGCATGGGCTGCATGTCCTGCGCATACGATGAAATGAACAACGGTATGGCGTATCTTATGACAATGCCCTGCAGCAGAACAAAGTATGTTCTTGAAAAATATATCTTCGCCGTTGTTATCGGCCTGATCGGATGGGTCTTGAGCATGGCGGTTGCAAGCATTTATGCAGTTAACAGTAAGGAGATCGTTCTTACGGAAATGTACTCGGGTTCGCTTGTGTTCATACTGCTCATATTCATTATTCCCGGACTTATGATCCCGGTAGTCCTGCAGTTCGGACATGCCAGAAGCAGGATCATCATTTATGTACTTATCGGAATAATGTTTGCCGCAGGAAGCCTGATGGCTCTGACCAACGTAGCATCCATCGCGGTTTCAGGCGACGGATATAATATAAATGTGCTTGATTATCATACAACGATAGTCAAAAGCGGAATGATCCTTGGCGGAATCATCATATCGGTTGTGATCTACGCTGTTTCCGCAATTGCGAGTCTTATCATCATAAATAAAAAAGAATATTAAAATCAAAGGTAAATAAATTGTCAACATTTTGTCAAAATATTGATAAACGAATTGATAAAAGGACAAGATTTTGATATTATACACAATGTTTGTGAAAATAATAACACACCAGAAGGAGAAGAAATGGCTTCATTAATTGAAATCAGGAATATGTGTAAAATATACAATCCGGGTGAAAATGAAGTAAGAGCACTCGACCACGTATCCCTGTCGATCGGCGAAAACGAATTCGTAGCCATCATAGGCCATTCGGGATCCGGCAAATCAACGCTTATGAACATGCTCGGATGTCTGGATGTCCCGACCAGCGGAATATATCTTCTGCATGGGTCGGATGTTTCGCTTATGACTGACGATGAACTCTCGGATATAAGAAATAAGGAAATAGGATTTATTTTCCAGGGCTTCAACCTGATATCGAATCTTACGGCTTTTGAAAATGTCGAACTGCCTCTGATATACAGAGGTATTTCCAAAAGAGAAAGAAGTAATCTTGCAAAAGAAGCTTTAAGAAAAGTCGGACTGGAAAACCGTATGGAACATAAGCCTTCGGAAATGTCGGGCGGACAGCAGCAGAGAGTTGCGATAGCACGTGCGATAGCCCAGGCACCGCCTGTGATCCTTGCGGATGAGCCTACGGGAAACCTTGATTCGCATTCGACAAAAGAGATCATGAATATCTTAAGAAACCTTCACTCCGAAGGAAGAACGGTAATCATAATCACTCACGATAACGAGATCGCGGCGAATGCAAAGCGAATAGTTCACATCGAAGACGGCCGGATCACTTCGGATTCCGCGAATGACGGTAACTTAAGCATGGAAGACATTGCAAAAGAGATCCGCGGAAATACAAATATCTACGATTCGGATTTTGAGGAAGAAGAGACTCAGGTTCCTGACGAGGTTAAAGAAAAATCACTTGAACAGCTTGCAAGAGAGCAGCTGGGCATAGAAGAACCTGCCGAAGAATACACACAAGCATCCGTGGAATCGCAAAATGATGAAATTCAACAGATCACGGATGATTACGATTTGGAAGTTACTGAAGAAAACAATATAGATTTACATTTGAATGGAGAGAAATAAGATGAGCAAGAAACAGAACGCACAGCTTTCACTTGACAGAGAAAATCTTGACGCACAGCTTGAAGCTGCAGCTCAGAAAAGAAAGAAAGCCAAAAGAAAGAAAATAATCATCAGATTGATCATTATTGCAGTAATTCTTGTGATCGCTTTGCTGATCGGCGTCGGAATAATAAGTGTGATAATGTCCAAGAAAGCAAAGGACCAGATGGTTAATGTCATAACTGCCGAAACAGGTGAGATAACACAGGAAGTTAAGATCAACGGTACGGTTCAAAGTGACAATGTTCAGCATTTCTTTTCACCTACTGCAATAAAGGTTGAAAGTGTTGTTGAAGTCGGAACATTTGTTAAAAAGGGAGATCCCATCATCAAGTTTGACAAAGAGTCATATGACCTTGCGCTTAAGCAGCTTGAACTCTCCGACAAGATCGCTGAGAACAATTTCCAGAGCAATGTGGCAAGCAACAATACGGCATTAAGCAAACTTGCACAGGCTCAGGCGGATGTTGCAAAATATCAGGCTGAAGTTGATGAAAGACAGGCGATCGTAGATAACTACAATTATGACGGAGCACTTGATAAACTCTCAAGAGACTGCCAGACACAGATAGGAATGGAACAGGGAACGATCGCATACTGCGAAAGCGAGATCGAGAATCTCTGGGTGGCATATAAGATCAGTGTCGGATACGATGCAATGAGCCAGGGCGAAGCAGAACAGGCAACCATCGAATTCGAGCAGAAACCCGAAGTTATAGAATTAAGAAACAAGATCGCATATTCACAGCAGGTTATCAAGAATGTCAGCGGAATCATTCCCGACAAGCAGGAAAGCCTTGCGGAAGATCAGGCTAAGTTAAGCGAATCCAAAGCAAAACTTGAAACCGCAAAGGCTCAAGTAGAATCATATAAGAGTGCCGCAGGTAACGGCTACGACAGAGAGAACCTTCAGCTTCAGGGCGAACTCAACACATTGAAATCCGGAAGCGAATATGATGAACTCTTAAAATATGAGAACGGCTGCCTTCTTGCTCCTTTTAACGGTATCGTTACAAAGTCATATGTAAGCGATGGAATGACAACATCACTTTCAGGCACTGAGATGATTGAATTCTCAAGTATCGAAGAAGTAAGCGTTGCAGTTTCCATAGGCAAAAAGGATTTAAGCAAGATAAGCGAAGGCCAGAAGGCTAAAGTTACTATTCTTGATAAAGATTACGAAGGCGAAGTTTCAAATATCGCACGTGTTGCAATTGCAGGTTCGGGCGGAACATCAAGCGTATCGGCACTTATAAAGATCAAGAATCCCGATGACAATATCTTCCTTGGAATCGAAGCAAAGAACGTTATCGTTACCGCTCACGAAGATTCATGCTTGATGATCCCTTCGGAATCCGTAAACGTAGACAGCGAAGGATTCTTTGTATACACAGTTAACGACATGAATGTTATTGAGAAGAAGAGAGTTGAGCTCGGAATATCATCGGAAGAAAATTCACAGATCGTTGAAGGTATCAACGAGAACGATAAGGTGGTTGCTTATGTAACCGGCACGGTTGTGGAAGGTGCGACCGTAGTTCCCGTGGATGAAGAAACCATGAATCAGGTGACGGATGCTTTAAGCAATGCAGGTGTATCAATAACAGTAAGTGAATAATTGAAAGAATAAGACTTAATATGGGACAATTTTTGGAATACATTAAAATTGCATATAAAAGTATCGTGTCCAATAAAGGCAGAACATTTCTGACAATGCTCGGAATCATAATCGGTATTGCTTCGGTGATCATGATCACCGGACTCGGAAGCGGCGTCAGAAATGCACTTGACGGATCGCTCGGAGATCTGTTCAGAGGACAGACATATATCCACGCAATGGGTGAAGAAAGAATTACCGTTGCAGATATCGATTATATCAAGGAAAAAATGCCGGATCTTAAAGTCTGCACCATAGAGGAATATATGAGAGGCACTTCCGACTCTGTCAAAGGAGAATATAACATAGACTATTATATGGTTAATGAGACATATGAGTTTTATGCAAAGGAAGGAATGCTTCACGGCCGTTATTTTACCGAAGAAGAATGTGAAAGAGGCGATAATGTGGCCGTTATAGACGAAGTAGGAGCAAAAGGATACTTCGGAAGTACCGATGTTGTCGGTCAGACGATAGTTGTGGATCTGTACGGTGACATATTCGAATATCGCATTGTCGGAGTAAGAAAAGCCAAGGATTCGCAGTTAATGAACATGGTTAATACGTTAAACGGCGACAACAAGCTTATCAAACTTGAAGTACCTTACGGTCACTATGTCAAAGCTACCGGCGAGACATGGCCTCTGGATGATCTGTACAGTTTCCTTATTTCTTCGGATTCGGATGATATAAATGAAACCTTAAAGAGAATAGTATCGATACTTGAAGCAAGACATGATGTCAGAGGAGAGGAGGCTTTTTACATCGATTCCTTTGACTCATACATGGAAAAGATAAATCAGGTCATCGGGTATGTAACTTTGTTCATCGGATTTGTATCTGCGATATCGCTTTTAGTCGGCGGTGTCGGTGTTATGAACATCATGCTCGTATCCGTTACCGAAAGGACATCGGAAATAGGAATAAGAAAAGCACTGGGCGCAAGAACAGGTTCGATCATGACTCAGTTTCTGGCGGAGGCTGCGATGATAACCTTTGTAGGAGGTGTGCTCGGAGTGATCTTAGGATACGGCGGAGCTGAACTTTTATGCTTCATTGTAGGTAAGATCGCCAAGATGCCGGTGCATATTTCGGTTAATATACTGATAGCTTTAGGCGCTACGGTTTTCTCGGTGGGAATCGGATTGTTCTTCGGAATCTTCCCCGCAAAGAAGGCAGCGGATCTAAGCCCGATCGAAGCATTGAGACAGGAATAAACAATGAGTAAATTTATAGAATACTGCAAAATAGCATTTTTCAATATAAAAGCGAATAAAGTCAGAGCTCTTTTGACAATGTTGGGAATCATCATCGGTATTTCTTCCGTGGTTGCCATTGTAAGTCTCGGAAACGGCTTTAAGAAGACTATCAACGATGAACTTGCTTCTTTAGCCGGTAATACTCTTGAAGTATACTCCATGGGAGATTTTAATCTCACGGATGATGATATTGAAGCACTGATGGATAAGGAAAGACATATTCTCGGAATCACTCCAAATATGATCTTAAGAGGAGAAGCATCTTACAAGGATTTAAAGACTTATTCAATGGATGTAACTCTCGGAAATGAGATCCTTGACCAGAGTTCCAAATACGACCTTATTTACGGAAGATATTTTACAAAAGAAGAGTGTGACTACTGCGAAAAAGTCTGTGTTCTGGATAAGAGTTCGGCGAGAAAAATGTTCGGTACGGAGAACGCAGTCGGAATGACTATCGATCTTTATTACGGCAATCGCGGCGGAACATTCAGGATCATAGGCATAAGAGACGATAACAGTTCTCAGATCGCCGATCTGTTTATGGGTACGGGCAATTCGGATATTAAGGTCGAAGCACCTTTTAAGTCTTTCATAGATGCGATCGGTTTGTCAGGCTATATAGAAGGATACTATGATATAGTGCTTCTTTTAGACGATTCTGAGCATTCGTCAGAAGTACTCGATCATACGAAAGCAATTCTTGAAGCAAGACATGATGTAAGAGGTGAAGGAACCATTTTTGCAATTGACTACAATATGGTTTTACAGGCTGTAAGTTCTTCTCTTACAATGGTAACGCTTCTTATCATGCTTGTAGCCGCAATATCGCTTTTTGTAGGCGGTATCGGTGTCATGAACATAATGCTTGTATCAGTTACCGAAAGAACGAGAGAGATCGGTATCAGAAAGGCTCTCGGTGCAAGAACCGGATCCATCCTTACACAGTTCCTTGTTGAGTCCGCATCGATATCCCTTCTCGGAGGAATAATAGGAACCATACTCGGACTTGCGGGAGCAGAGTTTGTATGTCTTATGATCTCGACTTTTTCGACATCGAAACTGGCTGCGGATTTTAATCCGATATTTATCCTCGGAATAGCATTATTCTCTATTTCCATAGGTATTGTATTCGGAATCGTCCCCGCAAGAAAAGCTGCGAAGTTAAGCCCCATTGAGGCACTTCGCCACAGATAAGGTAAAAACCTATGTGTTTTTCATAAATACCTACTCCCCCAAAGACAGAGGATTGCCCGGCAATTCTCTGTTTTCCTTTTATAAAAATAAAATGGATGATATAATATGCAGGTATGAGCGCATTTAAGAAAGGTTTAACTGACGGTTTACCGATAGGACTCGGATACCTTGCGGTTTCGTTTTCCTTCGGAATATTGGCGGTTGCAGGCGGACTTAATGTCTGGCAGGCAACCTTGATTTCTATGACCAATCTGACGAGTGCGGGACAGTTCGCGGGCCTTACGATAATGGTTTCCGGCGGAAGTCTTATAGAGATGGTGATATCTCAGTTTGTCATTAATCTGAGATATTCTTTAATGTCGATCTCGCTGTCCCAGCATATAGATAAAAGCATGACTCTTCCGAGAAAACTCTTTTACGGTGAGTTCCATACGGATGAGATCTTTGCTGTCGGAATGGGAAGACCTGAGAAATTAAGCAATAAGTATTTCCTCGGAGTCATAATAGCTCCGTACATCGGCTGGTCGCTCGGTACGTTCTTGGGCGCAGTGTGTGGCGAAGTACTGCCGGCCATGATCACAAGCGCACTCGGCGTTGCACTGTACGGAATGTTTATAGCCATAATCGTTCCTCCGATGAAGCATTCCCGGAAGATAAGCATTGTTGTTGCAATCGCAATCGCATTGTCACTCTGCTTTAATTTCATTCCCGTTTTAAAGAATGTATCCTCGGGATTTGCGATCATTATCTGTGCGGTGATAGCTTCGGTATTCGGGGCGATAGTTTTCCCCATTGAAGATGATAAAACGAAGAATGATGCTGAAAGTAAAGAAAGTGCATCTGACGGGACAATAATAAATGAAAAAGAAGGAGGCAGTGAATGAACTGGATTGAATTTCTGACATACCTCCTTGTGATGGCGGGAGTGACATATCTTATAAGGGTTCTTCCTTATGTTTTCATGAGGAAAGAAGTCAAGAACAGATTCTTTAAATCATTTCTTTTATATGTTCCGTATACCGTACTGGCTGCAATGACGATCCCTGCGATCCTTTTTGCAACCGGAAGCATCTACAGTGCTCTGGCAGGCCTTCTGGTTGCGGTTGTTGTGGCACTTTTTGAAAAAGGTCTTTTAACGGTTGCCATTTCGTCATGCGTTGCGGTACTTATAGTGGAACTTGTACAGAAATTCTTTTTTACCATCTGATGGGTGATAAGGTTTTCTTATTACGATAAATAATAAAGTTTTGAAAACGAAAGAAAATAATATATAATGTTCTTGTCGTAGTTTAAGGATGATTTTCAGAATAAAAAGAACGGAGAGGAAAATCATGGAAAGAGTAAGCGGCACTTTAGAAAAAGAAAAATTAACAAAAGCAATGAACGGCTGTATCGAATGGATACGCGAGTTCTTTGAGAATAACGGAAAAGGATGCAATGCGGTTCTCGGTATTTCAGGCGGAAAAGATTCATCCGTAGTTGCGGCACTTCTCGTTGAGGCTCTAGGAAAAGACCGAGTTATCGGAGTACTTATGCCCAACGGAGAGCAGGCGGATATCGATATGGCTTACAAGCTTGTTAACCATCTCGGGATCAAATATTACGTCATCAATATCAAAGATGCTTTTGACGGTTTAAAGAATGCTTTTCCGGATGATCTTAAGATGAGTGAACAGGCGAGGATCAATTTATCTCCCAGGATAAGAATGAGCACCGTATATGCGGTTTCACAGAGCGTAAACGGACGAGTTGCAAATACATGCAATCTTTCCGAAGACTGGGTCGGATATTCGACACGTTACGGTGATTCGGTAGGGGATTTTTCACCCGTATCTCATTTTACGGTTCAGGAAGTTAAGGAGATCGGAAGGATTCTCGGACTTCCCACTGAACTTGTGGACAAGGCTCCGAGCGACGGACTTTGCGGAAAGACCGATGAAGATAATTTAGGCTTTACTTATGCAGAACTCGACAGATATATAAGAACAGGCGAAATAGACGATGAGGAAAAGAAAGCACTTATCGACAAGAAGAATAAGGCTAATCTGTTCAAGCTTGAGGTGATGCCTTCATATGTTCCCAAGTGGGATTAGTGATTCTTACACAAAACAACAGGATAGGAATAAAACTATGAATAACGGATATGTAAATTTAAAACAACAGGTTATCGACCTGATCGGATATTTAAGAAGCATGCTCTATCCCGAAATCTTCGGTGAGATGGGTTACAGATCCACAAGAGCTCTTAAATCCGAAGCGGGTTATGTACTGGTTGATACATTAAAAACGGTTTTCGAGGATGATACGGACTGCGAAGCTATCGCAGAGAAGTTTTTTGACAGGCTTCCCGAAATCAAAGAAATACTTGATACCGATGTTCAGGCTGCTTACGAAGGAGATCCCGCGGCTAAATCAACCAAGGAAGTTATGCTTGCATATCCCGCATTCGAAGCAATAAGCATCTTCAGGATCGCACATGTATTCTATGAACTTAATGTTCCCATCTTACCCAGAATGATGACAGAGTATGCTCACAAGAATACAGGTATTGATATCCATCCCGGAGCAACCGTCGGACCGTACTTCTTTATCGACCACGGTACGGGCGTTGTTATCGGTGAGACGACCACGATCGGCGAAAGAGTTAAGCTTTACCAGGGCGTTACGCTCGGTGCAAAGAGCTTTGCAGCCAACCCCGACGGCACACTCGTTAAAGGAATCAAGCGTCATCCCGATATCGGAAACAATGTTGTCATCTATGCGGGAGCCACGATCCTCGGAGGCAGCACGAAGATCGGAGATAACTGCGTGATCGGTGGTAACGTTTGGCTTACACATTCCGTTGATGCGGGCAACACCGTTCTGGCTGCACACGAACGTAACGAGATATTTACTAAGGACTAAGTTTTAAAAGAAATAAAAACGCATCCGTTGGATGCGTTTTTTATAATATCTTGTCAACATGAAGATCTTTTATCTTGGATAAGTCTACCATTTCGTCCCTGCACTGAACAATGGGTTTTGAAAGGGCGTTCTTGTTGATGAATACGACCTGACCGACTCTTCCGTCGCTTAAGAGGACGTTATAGTGAAGGTAAGTGTTGCTTACGTTCTCAAGGAAGGTGAGAATGTAGTGTGCATCGTATTTCTGAAGTCCTTCATTCTCGTAGAGTTCGATAACCCTGAAAGGACACATCGGACCACGGTAGATTCTCGCGGAAGTCATCGCATCG
Source organism: uncultured Lachnospiraceae bacterium (assembly GCA_902782715.1). GTDB lineage: Bacteria > Bacillota > Clostridia > Lachnospirales > Lachnospiraceae > UBA3766. Next base: position 12,805 of record CACZOG010000025.1, read on the forward strand.
TATACGTCTACGATCGCAACGATCTTGGCATATTCGTCTATACGGTCTGCCGTTAATCCTAACGGATATCCGGAGCCGTCGCACTTTTCATGATGCATTAATGCTGCGTTTGATATATGAACATCCACGCCCTGAGCCTTAAGGATATGATATCCCTCGACGGTGTGGGTTTTTACAAGCTGATACTCATCGGTTGTGAGTTTGTCGGGTTTTTTTATGATCGAATCGGGAATCTTAAGCTTGCCCAGATCGTGAAGCATTCCACACAGTGTGAGCAGATCCGTTTCCTCGGGGCTCATCTTAAGCCAGCCTGCGAAAACATTGCATATAAGAGATACGTTCATCGAATGTGCGAAAGTAAGATCGTCGTACTGGCGCATGTTATGAAGCATATCCATTGTGCTGAATGAGGAATTCTTTGCATGAGAAATGAGATTTCTGGTATTGTCCAGAAGCTCATCCGTGTTTATCGGAGAATTGAGTTCAACAATATTGTTGATACTGTTTTTGAAACCGTCCAGAGTCTCGTCGAATGTTGCTTTGAATTCAACGTAATCTTTGCTCTGTTTGATTATGGCGGAATGGGGAAGTTCATTTAATTCGGGGACTGAGTTTTGCGTACTTTCGGGTACTTCCTGAACCTCATCCTCGACACGGACGGACATGATCGAGTAGAACTCAAGGCGAGTAATGACCTTGTCTGTCAGAACAAGCCCTTTGGGTAAGATCATTTGTCCGTTATAATTATAAACATCCTCGGCCAGAACATAGCCGGGAAGTAATTCTTTCGTCTTGATTCTTTTCATAAATTCCGCCCCAATTACACCTTTTCGGTTTAATAAATTATATGAAAAAAGAGTGCAAAAGTCAATTAAATGTATTGACAGGATAAGCGTGAGAGTGTATGTTTATTGTGATAAAAAAATAAGTCTCTTATTCAGAGTGGTGGAGGTACATAGGACCTGCGAAGCCACGGCAACCCCTGTAAGGAAGGTGCCAACCTGAGCGAGAAATCGAACAATAAGAGGACTATGGTAATATGTTTAAAATGCCCGGTCCTTTTAAGGAGCGGGCTTATCTTTTTGTTTAAAGACCTCAGCATTTAAAATGCATAAAAGGTCAGGTATCATTGTTCACCGAAATACAAAAAAGGAGTATTAAATGGAAAGAAAGATTTTTACATCCGAATCCGTAACGGAAGGACATCCCGACAAAGTCTGTGATGCTGTATCCGATGCGATTCTTGACGCCTGCATGAAAGAAGACCCCATGAGCCGAGTTGCCTGTGAAACCGCAGTTTGTACAGGATTTGTGCTTGTTACGGGTGAGATCACCACAAAGGCACACCTTGATTATCAGAAGATCGTCAGAGAAACGGTTAATGAGATCGGTTATAACGATGCAAAGACAGGATTTGACGGCAATACATGCGCAGTATTCGTTGCTATGGACGGACAGTCCGCTGATATCGCAATGGGCGTTGACAAGGCTTTGGAAGCAAGAAACAACGAAATGAGCGATGCCGAGATCGAAGCTATCGGTGCAGGCGATCAGGGTATGATGTTCGGTTACGCAACGAACGAGACCGATGATTACATGCCTTACCCTATCTACTATGCACACAAGCTCTGCCGTCAGCTTACAAAGGTTCGTAAAGACGGAACACTTAAGTATCTTCGCCCCGACGGAAAAAGTCAGGTTTCCGTGGAATATGATGAAAACGGCAAGCCCGTAAGATTTGATGCTGTTGTACTTTCCACACAGCATGACGAAGATGTTACACAGGAACAGATCCACGAAGACATTAAGAAATACGTATTTGACGAAGTACTTCCTAAGAACATGGTTGATGAGAACACCAAGTATTTCATTAATCCGACAGGACGTTTCGTGATCGGCGGACCTCACGGTGACGCAGGTCTTACGGGACGTAAGATCATCGTTGATACTTACGGCGGATATGCACGTCACGGCGGCGGAGCATTCTCCGGCAAAGACTGCACAAAGGTTGACAGAAGTGCAGCATACGCAGCAAGATACGTTGCTAAAAACATCGTAGCGGCAGGACTTGCAGACAAGTGCGAGATTCAGCTTTCGTATGCAATCGGTGTTGCAAAGCCTACATCAATTTATGTTGATACATTCTCGACCGGAAAGATCGCAGATGAAAAGATCGTTGAGATCGTAAGAGAGAACTTCGATCTTCGTCCTGCGGGAATCATCAAAATGCTTGATTTAAGAAGACCTATCTACAAGCAGACAGCTGCTTACGGTCATTTCGGAAGAAACGATCTTGATCTTCCCTGGGAGAAGCTTGATAAAGCAGAAGTTTTAAAAAAGTATTTATAAATTTCAAGAGGTGTTAAATGCCGATTTCAACAATGAAATTAAGAATCAAAAAACTTAATCCCAACGCGGTCATTCCTTCATACGGAACCGATTTTGCGGCCGGTGCCGATCTTTATGCCTGTATCGACGAAACAGTGTCGATAGACTGCGGCGAGACAAAAATGATCGGAACGGGAGTGGCACTGGAAATACCTACAGGTTATGTCGGACTGGTATTCGCCCGCTCGGGACTTGCATGCAAGAAAGGTCTTGCTCCCGCAAACAAAGTCGGGGTCATCGACAGCGACTACAGGGGCGAGATAAAAGTGGCACTTCACAATCATAACGGTTCGGGAGAAGCTTTATGTGTTGAAAACGGCGAGAGAATAGCGCAGATAGCCATAGTGCCTTATCTTAAAGCAGAATTCGAAGAAACTGATGATCTGGAGAATACCGAAAGAGGAGAGAGCGGATTCGGTTCCACGGGCAAGTTTTAGATCCCCGTATAATCAAAATCCGGAATGAAACTTTCTGAGGCGGTTTCACCTTCCTGAAAATATGCATTTTTGATATTTAAAGAGAGTACAAAGTCAAGGAGACGTTCGTACTCTCTTTTTGTTACTTTTCTTAAAAGTTCCGGGTACTTTTCGCCTGCTTTTTTAAGCGTTTCGTTTTCCATGGGAGTATACTGGTTCATGAGCGAAATATATATCGAATCGCCGTATGTTTCATAAAGATAGGATACAACCTCTTTGGCATTGTTAACGCCCAAAGGAAGCAGGAGATGCCTTACGATCACGCCTTTTTTCATGAGACCGTTTTCGTCAAATTCATTTGCTCCGACCTGTCTGTACATTTCGGCAATTGCATCTTTTGCAATACCTGAATAATCGGGTGCGCCTGAATACTTTACGGCAAGGGAATCGTCCATATATTTAAGATCGGGAAGGTATATATCGATAAGACCGTCAAGCATACGAAGCGTATCCACATTCTCGTATGCTGATGTATTGTAAACAATGGGAATGTTAAGACCCTTTTCTCTGGAAAGGATAAGGGCTTCTTTTATCTCCATAACGTAATGGGAAGGCGTAACAAGATTGATGTTGTTTGCACCCTGACTTTGAAGTTCAAGGAAAATATCCGAGAGCCTTTCGATACTTACTTCTTTTCCGATCAGTCCGCGCGAAATCTTCTCATTCTGGCAGAATACGCATTTTAAATTGCAGCCGCAGAAAAACACGGCTCCGCTTCCTGCGGTTCCGCTTATTGAAGGTTCTTCATAAAAGTGAAGCGCGGCTCTGGCAAGCATGACTTTTTTGCCCACGCCGCAGAATCCTTTTTTTACTGACCTGTCGATATTACATTTTCTGGGACACAGAGTGCAGCTGCTGTTCAAATTTAATCTCCGATCAAAGAATAAAACCTTTAGAAAATATAATAAGAGCGCTATGAAAAATTAGCAATAAAAAAACTGTGGGCGAACCCACAGTTTTTGAAATATCTTATTTGAAGTATCTGTCGTGAAGACCTTTGAATGCCTTGCCGTGTCTTGCTTCGTCTCTTGCCATTTCATGAACGGTATCATGAATAGCATCAAGGTTAAGCTCTTTAGCGCGTTTAGCAAGTGCAGTCTTTCCTGCGGTAGCACCGTTTTCGGCTTCGATTCTCATTTCGAGATTCTTCTTTGTTGAATCTGTAAGAACCTCACCGAGAAGTTCTGCGAATTTTGCAGCATGCTCAGCTTCTTCGAAAGCAGCTTTCTCCCAGTAAAGACCGATCTCGGGATATCCTTCTCTGAAAGCAACTCTTGACATTGCAAGATACATACCGACTTCAGAGCATTCTCCGTTGAAGTTGGCACGAAGATCTTCTTTGATATCTTCGGGAGCATCACTTGCAACACCTACCACATGTTCTGCAGCCCATGACATTTCTTCGGACATGGGAGAGAATTTTGATGCGGGAGCACCGCAAACGGGACATTTTTCACAAACGGGATCGCCTTCGTGAACGTAACCGCAAACCTGACATACATATTTCATAATTTATACCCTCCTTGAAGTTTATATTTTTAGTAGTAAACGAATTATACCATATAATTGTTTGTCCAACAAACAGATTTATTTTCAGATCCTGTGTTTTTTTGTAAACGAAGAACGGATGCCGATCTCTTCTTTTTTGATGATCCTTTTATAGTTCGGAAGGTGTTTGATTAAAATTATCAAACTGCCGACTGCAAGTATAAGAGGATAAATAAAATTATGATTGGTGATGCCGACATAAACCGGAAATGAAATAAGCATTGTAAGCGTAGCCAGAACTATATAATCGGTAGCCAGAGTGATGATCGCGATGAGAACTGCCGCAATAAGAAACAGCCACCATCTGTAACCGAGAATGCATCCGCAGAGAGTGGCGAAGCCTTTTCCGCCCTTGAATTTAAGATAAAACGGAAAAATGTGACCTGCTATCGCGCATGATGCGGCAATATAGGGCAGATATTCATAATCGGGGAAAACAAGTCTTGAGATCATTACGACTGCTGCGCCTTTAAGAATATCAACGAGGGCTACAAATATACCCCATTTCCATCCGAGAGTGAGTGTGGCGTTTGAAGCTCCGAGATTTCCGCTTCCGCCGGTTCTGATATCTTTTTTAAGAGCTTTGGACAGGAAAAAGGCGGTATTAATACTTCCTACGAGGTAAGCGATTATCGCACCTAAGATATATACGGTCATTAAAGCCTCCGGACAAATCATATAGTGTGTATGAACATCACTATGATATAGTACAATTTTTTCGTGAAAATATCAATCGTGTAAAAAGGTTTTACAATCGGTAAAAAATTGTTGTATACTGTTTTAGAATTATCACTGTGGGTAGGTTCTATCCGCTTATAAGGGGAACAAAATGAAATTAAATTACAAAAGGACGATTTTAACCGGATTGGCTTTCATGTCCATTACAAGTTTCTGGTCCATGTATGATGCCGTTCAGCCTTTGATCCTGAAGAATTCATTTCAGATGAATGAAGTATGGAACGGTGTGGTAATGGCGATGGATAATGTCTTCGCGCTGATCCTGCTTCCGCTTTTTGGTATATGGTCGGACAGAACGAATACCAGATTCGGAAAAAGAATGCCTTTTATCGCAGTGGGAACACTCATTGCGGCTTTTGCGATGTTTTTTATGCCGTATTTCGACAATTCCAGGAATCTCGTGATGTTCCTTATTTCCACGGGTATCGTTTTACTCGCGATGTCATTCTACAGAACACCGGCTGTCGCACTCATGCCGGATATAACTCCCAGAGAATTAAGAAGTAAAGGAAACGCAGTGATCATGCTTATGGGTACGGTCGGTGCGATTTATGCAATGGTTGTCATCCGTCTTCTTGTTAAAGATGTTGAGGGCGGTACACCCAACTACATGCCTCTTTTCTTATCCATAATCATTTTCATGATAGTAAGTACGGTTGCGCTAATTCTTACGGTTCCGGAAAATAAATGGGCCAAAGAAGCCAAGGAAGCGGATAAGGGCAAGGAGGATGAAGAGGAGAACAAAAATGCCGGAAAGAAGCTTCCGAAAGATAAATTAAAGAGTCTGATATTTATTCTTTTATCCGTATTTTTCTGGTACATGTCATATAATGCGATCAACTCCGCATTTTCAAGATACTCGACACAGGTTCTCAATCTTAAAAACGGAGATTACGCATCATACATGCTCATTGCGACAATAGCTGCAGTTATCAGTTATCTTCCCATCGGCATCATCTCAAGTAAGTTAGGAAGAAAGAAAGTGATCGTTGCGGGCGTTATCGGACTTGCGGCGTCCTTCTTTGCATGTACATTCGTTACGGGCGGCGGATGGCTTTTAAGAATTCTTTTTGCGACCGTGGGTATTTCATGGGGTGCGATCAACGTAAACTCGTTCCCGATGGCTGTTGAGATAGCATCCGACGGCGATGAGGGAAGATATACAGGATACTATTATACTTTCTCCATGGCGGCACAGGTTTTAACACCCATTTTATCGGGGGTATTCCTTCAGTATGTTTCATACAGATCACTGTTCCCTTACGGAGTCGTATTCGCGGTATTTGCTTTGATCACGATGCTCAATGTCAAGCACGGTGACGTGGTGACGGGCTCAAAAAAATCTCTTCTCGAACATCTTGATGTTGATTCGTAGAAGATAACAGAGGATAGATAAATGTCTTTTTTGGAAAAATTTGCAAATAGTTATACGGAAGATGAGGCGTTATTACTGTTATTCTTTGCTGTATTTGCATTCTTTTGGGTTGTATTTTTCGCGGCTCTTTTGCTAAACCATTTTATTCTTGCGGTTCCTTTGTGCATAATGGCTGAGAAAGCGGGATATGATTATCCTTTTATCGCATTTATCCCGTTTGCGAATTATTATCTTATTCATATTCTTCCCATGAAGGAATATTCTTTTCTGGGAATGTTCAAGACTTATGAGAGAAGTAAAGGATTCTGGATATATCTGTCGCTGACTTATTTTGCACCGATAGTACTCTGGGTTATTGCCATTCCGTTTTCCTTTATCCCTTTTTTCTCAATTATTTTCGGACTTATCTTCCAGGTATTAAGTTTTATAACGGTAATAGCGGCATTTATTGCCAGGGCGATAATGTATGTGGATCTGATCGATCTTTACTTAGGAAAAGAAAACAGCGGTATGTCGGTTTTCCTTGGAATTGCATCGCTTTTTGTATTCATTATGTTTCCGATAGTATGCATAGTAATATGCAGAAAAGAACCCGAGTTCGGTTTCGGAAACTATTACAAACCCATATCGATGCAAAGGGAAGAGGATTAAAAAAGAAGCCTTATTTTAAGGCTTCTATAGTTTCTTCGATCTGCCTGCAGGCTTTCTCGTAACCTTCGAATACGAAAGCATTAAAGCCTAACTTCTTTGCGGCATTTATATTCTTGATCCTGTCGTCGAAAAAGATACATTCTTCGGGAATAAGATCATATCTTTCAAGGAGGATCTTATAGATTCTTTCATCCGGTTTTATAACCTTGACTCTGGATGAAACGACTTCCCCGTCAACAAGCGGATAAAACGGAAAAGAGGTCCTGACACTTTTTTCAAACAACGTGTCGGGATAATTTGTCAAAAGATAAGTCTTAAGTCCCCGTGACTTAAGACTTTTTATCCATTTCTCGCTGTAATCGTACGGTCTTACCGTTAAAAGATTGTTCTCCCAGAACAGTCGTATTTCTTTTTCGTACTGAGGTATTTTTTCAACGACCATATCCACGACTTTTTCTTCCGGAAGGATCCCCAGATCGAACTGGTCCCAGATCGGGTCGTTTATAAGGTTTTCATCGAGAGTTCTGATACATTCTTCATCAAAACCGAGATCTTTCATGGCTGCTTCCCAGGCAAAATCGATAAGCACCATGCCTATGTCAAATACTACATTTTTTATCATTGTTTTTCTCTATATTCCGTCGGATTCTTTCCTCTTCCTTTTCACGATTCCATATTCCGGAAAATCGTGCTTCGGTTCCGAGTTTTATTCGCTTAAAATTATACAGGTGCTTGCTTATTATAACAAGTCCTACGCAAAGTGCAACAGATACACCGATAAGATCGTGAGTAAAGGCACCGTAAATTACAGGAAAAGAGATTGCGGTCAAAGATGTGATGATGCAAATATAATCGACTATCAGAACGATCACAAC
>CACZOG010000026.1 GCA_902782715.1 uncultured Lachnospiraceae bacterium
TGCCGGCGTGGCGGAACTGGCAGACGCACAGGACTTAAAATCCTGCGGGACTAATCTCCCGTACCGGTTCGATTCCGGTCGCCGGCAGGAAGAACTGTAGATCTTAATTGATTTACAGTTCTTTTTTATTTCTTTGGGTTCATTTCTTTCCTTTTTCTCTTATTTGATTACTTTAGAGTGAGTGTATTATTACATGGAAATTATGAGAGACAGATGATAAAATTAGAGATGAATGTGTTTAAAAAGAAGAATAATCAGTTTGTTCAACTGATATAAGGAAAAAGTATGACTATTTTTGACGAAGTTGATTCCTGGGAGAAGTCCGAAGGAAAGAGTATATTTGAAAATATAACAGATGTGAAAAATCCGGTTATTCTGGATTACGGATGCGGGATGGGAAATTATTCTTTCGCAGCGGCATACGCTTTTGATCCGAATTGTACTTTATATGCAGTTGATATCAATGAACAAGCTTTGGATTATATTTCAGATAAAGCACGGAATGGAAAACTTAAATCAATCATAACAGTTAAAGGCCGGGAAGATTATAAGCACGATTTTAAGGATGATACTTTTGATCTTGTTTTTTATTCGGATATATTTCACGGCGAAGAGAAGCAATACGGAGGACTTCATCGCTTTGTTATGCTCGAGGAGGCAAAACGTACATTAAAGAAAAACGGAATACTGGCAGTTCTTCCTTTTCATCTGTCTAACTTCAGAGATAAAGAGAAGAAAAAATGTAAGTACACTTATAAAAAGCTTGTTGCCGAAATCTGCGATTACGGATTCGAATATGCAGAAAATGATCTTCAGGGAATACATTTTGAAAAAGTTTACAGTCCTTACTATCAGCAGAAGGGCGGAGTAAACTTTGATGAACTTGAACGAGGAAAGATTCTTGTATTTATCAATAAAGGTTAAAAGATAAAGATATTTTTTTAAGGGGGAGAGTAAATGGATACCAGAGAATATCTGAATATACTGCATACAGCCGAAAGACTGAAAGATACTCCGCGTCATTGCACTACTTCAAACGGCAGAATAGAAAGTGTTGCGGAACACAGCTGGAGAATATCTCTCATGGCTTTTCTTTTAAGACATGAATTTTCTGACGTGAATATCGATAAAGTTGTGGACATGTGTCTTATTCACGATCTTGGCGAGTGTTTTACGGGCGATATACCGACATTTGTTAAAACGGATTCAGACCGTCAAACGGAAGATGATCTTTTAAATCAATGGGTGGAAAAACTGCCGGCGGAGATCTCAAAAGATTTTAAAGATCTTTATAAAGAGATGGAAGCACAGGAAACTAAAGAATCAAAGATTTACAAAGCGTTAGATAAACTTGAAGCACTTATACAGCACAATGAATCGCCGATAAATACATGGTCCGAGAATGAATATGAACTGAATAAAACATATGCATTTAACACTGTGGAGTTTTCAGAGTGGCTTACAGAACTGCGTAAAGAAATACTTAAGGATACGCTTGAAAAGATAGAGACTGAAAAATAAGAAGGATAAATATGGAACATAAAGGTACGGTAAAACTTGAGACTGAAAGACTTATATTAAGAAGACATGAAATAACGGATGCAGAGATCATGTTTAAAAACTGGGTTACTGAAGAAAAGGTAACAAAGTTTCTGACATGGCAGCCGCATAAAAATGCAGATGAAACGCGACAGTTACTTAATGAATGGATAAAATCATACGAAAAAGCAGATTATTATTTTTGGACTATCGAATTAAGGAGTACCCATGAACTTGTCGGAGATATATCAGCGGTAAATGTTGATGAAGCAACAGAAAGCATAGAACTCGGATACGGAATCGGAAGCAGGTGGTGGGGAAAAGGAATAACCGCTGAAGCAGGCAGAGCATTGGTTAAATTCTTCTTTGAAGAAGTAAAAGCAAAGCGAGTATATGCCAAACATGCTTCAAAAAATCCCAATTCCGGAAAAGTCATGCAGAAAATCGGAATGAAGAAAGACGGAGTGATCCGACAGTCCTGGAAATGCAATCAGGGTATTGTGGATGCAGTCTATTATTCTATTCTAAAGGATGAATATGAGGGGGATTAAAAATGTTATTTCAGAAAAAGAAACCTAATGATGTACTTCCTGTAACAATTGATCTAAATGATGATCATTTTGTTTTAAACGGGAAGCAGTTTAAACTTCCTGTAAGGATAAGCGAACTGACAGAAATTCTGGGTGAACCGCGAATTGTTTCCGACAGGAATAAAGATGTAAAAGCATATAAAGAGCGCATATGTGAAAAATATGATCTTTCGCCTGAAAAGTATGCATTAACCGATTATTACTGGGATGATCTGGGACTTTTGGCATCGACATTCGAAAAAAAGACGGTTCACAGTTTAATTGTTAAATTGGGTGATTCGAAGAAATATCCGATGGAAATGCCCAAATATGATTTTTCGGGAACTTTAACGATAAGAGGAAAAAACTGGCAGGATATTGTTGAAGAAAGTGCCGTAACATCAGGTACCTTTAAATTAAAACTGGGAACATTACATGCCTATGTGGTTCGTTATGGCAAAAAGGTTAAAGATACCAAGCAGTTTCAGTTATCGCTTAATGACGATCAAAAACTGGAGTTTTTTGATGCATCTGAATAAAATGCCTTAAGTTGTGACACGATCTGAAAGGAAGAAAAAATGATTGAAGAGTATATAAATCCCGAATTCAGAAGGCATTTAATATTCTCTAAATTACAAATTAGACCATACGTTTTCGATTTTTATTTTATATATAAGTCTCAAAAGAGATGATAGGATGATATTAAGGTAAATGTTAAATCGGAATACTTTGTTTTTATTCCGAGGGGACGTATATATTTTTCGTATGTTTTTGGGGAAGGAGAAAAATGAAAAAATACGGATTATTAGTTGGAATAACACTTATGGCTTTTATGACGGCATGTGGTAAAGCAAGTGCAGATCCTGGTGATGCAACTAAAGATGCTTCGGCCGAAACCGGTATTGTTGAAACTGACGAAAAAGAAAATGATACTACTGCAGTTCAAAGTGGCGGAGCCGATTACGAATCACAGCTTGATCTGTTTGCAGCGGAATACTCTAACTGGAAAATACTTTATGAAGATTGGGCAAGCAGTCCTGATGAAGATGTAAAAGTTGTAGGAGAGTATAAGGTAGCAGTTGCCGATCTTAATCGAAACGGCCGTCTGGAATTGATCTGTTCGAGTCTGCAGGGAACAGGATTGTTTGGAGTTACTGTTGTATACGAAGTTAATGAGTCTTACGACGGTGTTATAAGATTAGATTCGGTAGATGATAAAGACGGCGAAGATGTTGGTGGAGACTTTATATCACATCCTGTTTTGAACTGTTATGAAAAGGACGGAATATATTACTATGCAGTTGAAGATTACACGCCAACCGGAGCATCCCTGATCGAAGAGTGTCTTTATGCATACTCATTTGAAGACTGCATAGACCATGAAAAGATCGGAGGATACACCCTAAAGGTCGATGAATATGATTATGATGCATGGTGTGCCAAATCCGTACTTGTTAAGTTTTGCGACGCAAACAGGGATTATCTCGATGACGAAAAAGCTTTGGATAAACTGATCAAAGATTACTGGAAAGATTACAAAGAGCAGCCATGCGTGGAAATAAAATGGGTGGACGTTCCCGAAGAATCAGATTGCCTTGCAAGTCTTAAAGAATCGCTTGAAGGATATAATGAAGATTCAGCCTTAACCTGCGAACTGCTTCCCGACTATCGTACACATCACGGAGATACACCTGAATACACGATAAGACATCCTGAATGATTTTAAAATAAAGGACTAATGGAATCATAAAAAATGAAAAAGAGTGAATGGCGCAATCCCAGTGAGAATGAAAAAAGACATATATTATATTGGATCAAAAGAGAACGTATCAACAATATTATTGTTTCACTCTGCTTGTTTCTGGTTCCTTTTCTTGGTTTTGCGGCATATGATGCCGGGGCGTATCTTTTCAAACCTGAGTACTTCGGTTTTGGAATAAAATTTACTTTGATCTTTTCGCCGCTTTTGATCTTTTTGGGCTGCTTCTGTTTATATATCATCATATGTGAAAATGAGAAAGTCCGAATAGCATCGAATGGCGAATGCCTTATCATTGAAGCGATTGCTCAGTATGCGGGAAAGAAAAGAATGGGAAGATATGCATATATGAATGTTGTCAGTGCTTTGTTTCATGATGATTTCAAGCCTGAAACAAAAGATTTTCCGGTTTCACAGTCGATCTTAAAGAAAACACATAAAGGGGACAGCGGCTGGCTTATTAAATTCCCGCAGGGTAAAGGGCTTAACAAAAAGAAAATCATTTTTGTTCCGAACAATAAGTAATGCCGTAATAACTATGATATTTACATTATTTTTTACATTTATAAAAATCGGGCTGTTCACTTTTGGCGGCGGATATGCAATGATTCCGATCATAGAAAACATATGTGTTGAAAAGAAAAAATGGATCACACATGATGAAATGATGGATGTTACCGTGATCGCAGAATCCACGCCCGGTCCGATAGCGATCAACTGTGCAACGTATGTGGGATATAAGCAGAAAGGCATATTGGGAGCAATAGCTGCTACACTCGGAGTAGTGCTGCCGTCTTTCATAATCATCTATCTGATCTCTGTTTTTCTGAATGATCTTCTGGAAATATCCTGGATCGCAAATGCGTTTAAAGGAATCAGAATAGCGGTCGGAATACTGATTCTGAATGCGGGTATAAATATGTTCGTAAAAATGAAAAAGAGAACAATCCCCTGCATCATCTTAATCTGTTCTTTTATCGCAATGATATTAATAAATATTTTTGCCTGGAACTTCTCATCCATATTTCTTCTTCTGATCGCAGCGGTAATAAGTCTTGTTATCTTTTTGGTTCAGGGTGCACCATCCGGGAAAGGTGGTGAAAAATGATTTATCTTGAACTGTTTATCGGATTTTTGATCGTTGGCTTATTATCATTTGGAGGGGCATACGGAGCAATTCCTCTTATAAGGGATGTAGTTCTTATGTTCGGGTGGCTGGATGAAGAAGTTCTTACAAATATGATCGCAGTAAGCGAGAGTACACCGGGTCCGATAATGGTTAATCTTGCGACATATGTAGGCAGCAGTCAGGCAGGGATTCCCGGAGGGATAATTGCAACATTTGCGGTTGTACTGCCGGCATTTATGATCATTCTGCTGATAATGGTTGTTTTAAAGAAGATGCTTGAAAACAAGTATGTTAAGGCAGTTCTTGGGGGACTTAAGCCATGTATCATCGGTATTATCATATCAACAGGCTGCTATATGATCCTTAAGAACAGCATTTTACCGATATTCCGGCCTTCTTACGATTTATGGGCGCCTGTTATAACGATAATCCTTGCAGTATTGTTTTTTGGTTCAAAAGCAGTAATAAAAAAGAAAATGTCGCCAATAGTTCTGATAGCCGTTTCGGGTGTTTTGGGCATAATCGTGTATGGGGTATAAAAGATATGAAAAGGAAAAAATTCGGTTTAGCCTTAATCGTTCTTTTTACAATTTTGTCTTTATCGGGCTGCTCGTATTTTGATGCAAAAAAAGAGGCGAAAGCAAACAGGAATGATCACGAAGAGGAATTTATCCAAATAGTAGAGACTGAATTGGGACCTGATTATGCATTGTCAAATGTACAGGGATATGTCGACAGAAGTATTTCGGATTATGAGTTTTTCCCAACTTATTCTGCTCCGTCGAAACTCACCGGAGAGATAGAGCATGACGGTAAAAAGTACAATGCAATGTATGATTATGATAAAGGGATTCTGTACAGCGATGTGTTTACCGAAGATATCATAGATTCGCTTGCTCAAATTCTGGGAATGGACAAATCTCAGATAACATATGGCTGTATCATAAATCATAACGATCGGTATTTCCCTTTGCAGTTTCCCACCGGCAACCGTACTTTTGAGGATATGCAGGTGTCGTATAAAGGAGGATATGTTGAGTTTTATATAGTCACATCGGAAAATGTTTACGGTTTTGATTTCGAGGAATACAAGAAACTGTGTGAGCTTAAGCAGAGTGAATTTAACGTATATATCCTGATCTCTGATGATTTTCAGAATCCTGAACATTTTAAAAAGAATTTCTACGCAATAAGAGATATCGGGGAACAGCATCCGGTGGTTGATTATGAATACGAAACAAAGGATGTTTATGATGTGTATAATCTTCAGGGTTTTGTGCATATAAATGATGGCTTTAATGATAAATTCGGAGATGTTGAAGTTGAAAGATATTAGAATAAAAGATTAAAGGAGGCATTATGGACAATTCGGCGATTATTAAAACGAAAAGTGAAAAACCTCAGGCATGGAGAATAGGTCTGGTGATCGTTACAGGCTTTCTTTCGACAATGTTTGCTCAGACTATATGCCCGGTGTTTATTTATATTGCGTTGTTTCCGCATATGTTTGAGCATATGGACAGTCTGGCAGCATCAAACAGTGTAATGTCAATAATTTTGTTCGGAATAAAATGGCTGGCAAACGGTGTAGTCACGATGCCGTGTTATGCGCTCGGACAGATATGTTCGATAGCCTGTCTTTTGGAGATAATATTTATTATCGTGGGCGTGGTAAGCAAAAAACTGGAAAACAAATGCAAAATGACACAATCCGTAATGGTTGTGATGTCTGTTAAGGTAATAATGGCTTATGTATGCGTATTAGGCGAATTCTTAATGGGAATGTTATTCCTCATTTTTCCGGATTTGAATAATATGGTTTCTTATCAGCATTGGCCCATGGTTTGTACGATAACTTCTCTGGTAATGCTCTTTGGTGCGTTTATAATGACGGGAATACATCTTTTATTGAAGTTTTCGAAAAAATAAGATACCGTTTGATGAGTTTAGGAA
>CACZOG010000027.1 GCA_902782715.1 uncultured Lachnospiraceae bacterium
ATCTTCGTACTCGTCATCTTCTTCGTACTCATCCTCAGACTCATACCCGTCATCTTCCTCGTATCCGGCTTCGTCATCTTCTGCATACTCAGCATCATCCTCTTCGGAATACTCTTCTTCAGCTTCTGACGTCTCTTCTTCATATTCTTCTTCAGACGCGTCGTCTTCCGGATATTCTTCGTATTCTTCAGACTCTTCATCGGAAACGTCATCGTATTTTGCTCTGTCTTTTACGGGTTTCTCATCGGAATCATCAAATTCCCAGTCATCCTCTTCACCTTTTGTCGATATATAATCGGAACCGGCTTCTTCGGCGTAATCTTCTTCAGCTTCAGCATTCTCTTCTGCATACTCCTTCGATTCGGATTCGATGCCGGCTTTAAGAGAAGCTTCCGAACCGGCTCTTTTGACCGCGCTCTCTTTCAAGGCTTCCTTTTCGGATTCATCAAATTCGAAAACCTGGGTTACGCCTGCATTTTCCAGATTAAGGTCTATGACTCTTGTATCTCCCATGCCCTGAAGCCCCGCCTCTTTGATAAGGGCATTTTCAACTTCGTCTGCCGAGAAAACCTGCGTTTCCTTCATCGCCATCTCAATATTGCTCGCAAGCTCCGTATTGGGCTCGCCGAAATCATCGTAATCCACTTCCATATCGCCTACGGAATCAAGATCGATCATCTGTATGTCTGTATCAAATATGTTTTTTTTCATTTTTTCCTCTTTTTGTATTTTTGTCCAAAGATAAGAGCATTTTATCACAAAATCCGTATTCTTTCAATATATATGCCCTTTAAGCACTTTGACCACAATATAATGTTATGGCATTCCTCTTTAAAGTCTTATTGCTGGACTTTAAAAATGATATATAGTAAAATGTCGTTTAAGCAGCTTTAGTTTAACGAAATCAGGATAAGGATATGGACAACAAAAAAAATACAAATAATAAAAAAACACCCGCAAAAAAACATAAAAAGAAAAGAGTACCCAATTTCGGCAGAATAATACCCTGGGCACTCGGTCTTCTCATTGTTCTCGGAATAATAGTTTTCTTTATAAGAATAGCAGTCTGGGATCACGGTATCGAATACATAATCACCAAAGAAGATCTGGATAATATCGTTTTGGATACGAGGGACAATGTAGTTCTTATGCCCCCTTCAAAACTTCCCGATCAGACCTACGACGGAAAGACCACGGTTCTGGTTTTGGGAAACGACTCTTATTTTGAAGGAAAAGACGACAACTCCGGAATCATAGATTACATGGAAAGCGATATTCCCGATGTTGAATTCATCAACTGCTGCCTTCCCGGATCCGCATTGAATTCATACAATCTCGAAGAAAAATCCCCTTCGGTATGTCCCGAAGATTATTTCACCCTTTTCTGGCTTGCATTTGACATTACCTGGAATGACTTCACACGCCAGGAAGAAGCTTTGATGTATCTTGATCCCCTGCAGTATGATACTTCAAGATATCAGGAAGTAGTCAGAACGCTCGAAAGTCTTGATCTGGCTTCAGTTGATGTTGTAATGTTCTGCTACGACGGACATGATTACAGAAACGGTCGTCTTCCGATCAATTTCGTCGGAGAAAATGCACAGACCGAAAATATCGAATCACTTCTCGGTTCTTTATATACATCTGTTTATCTTTTCAACACATATAATCCGAATATTCAGTATGTTTACGTTTCTCCCGCATTCTGTTACGGAATCGACGGAAACGGCGAGAAGGTTTCCTGCGCAATGTTGGATACAGGAAACGGAACGATCGCGGAAACATTCAACGCAGCCAATATGGTTCGTGATTATTACGGAATATCCTATATCGATATGTACAGCGGTGTTGAGGTAAACGAAGAAAATGCCGATGAATATCTCGAAGACGACGGAATAACTCCCAACAAAAAAGCCCGCCGTATGATGGCGGACCGTCTTGTTAAACTGTTGAATGATCGTTTTGTTGATCGTTCTTCGTCGGATACCAAATAAACGAAGCACATATTACCCAGATAACCGTGGAGCCGATGCTGACAGCATATGAGGTTCCTTCGAGTGAAAACAAAGTCTGAAAAGCCGTCCAGATCAGTCCTAAAAAGATTGTAAGCAGGACGGCTTCTATTTTTTTATGCCTTCCTTCTTCAAGTTTGATCTTATATTTTCCCTGCACAGCATTATTTACCGTTCTGACAATTGTCTGTAAAAGAGTTAAAAGACAAACCACGAAAAGTCCTCCAAGGGAGAATTTCATGTATATATTGGATGCATAAGGCGCTTCTTTTTCAAAGAGTCCGTAATAATATCCGTGATGCGATACGAGTCTTTCAGACTTCATCTCGTATCCCGTGATAAAAGGTGCAGCATATCCTCTTAAGACATCTCTTACGTATCTTTTGACGATCGTCTTTTTGTATCTGTAATAAGCGTTTTTATAAAGATTGTTCCATATGATATCCATGTCGAGATCGTCTTCTTCATAACGATGGATTATCTTCTTGAAATTTCTGTACGGATGTCCGAGACCGTAATCCGCATTTCTTATCACACCGAGTAAGTATTCGTCATGTTTTTCGTTCTTCTCATACTCAAGATAAGGAACGATCACTCTTGCCGCAACCTGTTCTTCAAACGACTGATGGTATAACGTATGCTTGATGTTATTGTATGTGCAGTACTGCGGAAGAAGCATGATTATGATCAGTATGCAGAATAAAAGAAGCGTGTTTCTCCAGGATTTGTCTCCTATGTTCTTTCTTCTTATGCCGATATTTCGGATCAGCTGTATAGTCAGAAACAAAAATGATTCCGCGATGCCGGCCCAGAAAGAAGGGCGGTTAAGATATGAAAGAAGGATAAGGATAACCAGGATGCCCAGAAGCTGATAAAGTCTCCTCTCATGCTCTCCGTAAAAATATCTGATCGTAAATGTCAGAAGCAGAAGGAGTAAAGATACGCAGATTGAAAAAAGCGTGGAATCGAAATGAACGCTCATTACTGTCGGAAGCGTAACAATATACAGGGCGATCGGAATGATGCAGTAAATCTTTACCTTGGAGCCGATAACCTTATTAACTATGGTAATCAGAAGAAACAGGGACGTCGCAAACATAAATATAAGACTAAAAAGTTCTTTATATCTGAAAACCTTCGCTCCGTTTTCGACAACAACCAGATTGTTAATAAGCCAGTATACCGCAAGAACGGTCTGTACGAGGCAGAGTGCCGTGAAAGCGGATATGCCGACTGTATCAATATATTCTTTTACGGATTTGATCTTCTCTTGGGATTTCATTATTTAATTTCCTCCATATACGCGGCCAAAGCCTTTGCATATGTTTCTTTGCCGTAATCGTTATAATGTATTCCGTCGCAGAGATACTGTGCGAAATTCTCATCATTTATATCCATAACGCCGCTTACTTCGAAATAATAAACATTATCGAATTCATCGGCTATTTTAACAAGTTCTTTGTTATATTCTTCCCTGAATACCGCGGTTTTCGAATCGTAATATTCGTCTCTCTCGCCGCCCTGTATCAAAGTAGTGTAAGTTACTTCGGGGATTATGATCTTAAGATCGGGATATTTTTCACTTATCATTCTGATCCCGTGTCTCATTGCCCCGGCATATGTATATTCGTCTTCGGGATCATCGCTCTTTGCCGGAACTCTTAAGAATGCATCGTTTATCCCGTAGTTTACGATCAGATAATCAGTCTTTTTTAAATCCGTTGCAAGCAGGAATTTCATCTTGTTGTTTGCATCGGAGAAAATGATCGAAAGGTTTCTTACGTCATCTTTAAAAGTGGCGGGATTTCCGCTTATCAGCGTATCGGACACATTGTAGAAATTTAACTTGTCCGAATAGTAATCCAGTTCTTTGCCGTTATTAAGCTTGCTTGCACATGTTCCGCCTACGGAACAGTTCTGCATCTCACAGCCCGTTTCCTTCTCAAGAAATGCCGCAAGGGTTTCCGTATTTCCGAGACTGTTGCAGAAAATGCTGTCTCCGACGATCACAATCTGTATTTTATTTTCATCAAGCGGGAAAGCATACTTTCTCGACGGAGCGGCAAATAAAACCGTAAGTATGAACAAAACGGTAAAAACAATCGTTGAAATTATACTGACAATTCGTTTCTTTTTCATCATCCTATACCAGTGTTTTCATGTAATCTTTGATAACTTCTTCTTCGGAAAAATGTCTCTTTACGCCTTTGACTTCCTGATACGTCTCATGGCCTTTTCCTATGAGCGCAACGATCTCTCCCGGCTTGGATATATCCAGAAGATGCTCTATCGCTTCTTTTCTGTCATAAATAACTTCGAAAGGACAGTCATATTCCCTGATTCCTTCGATAATTGATTTATTGATATCGTCGATCTCCTCAAATCTGGGATTATCCTCCGTCAGAATGATATGATCCGAATATTTCGAAGCAGCAGAGCCCATATCGTGACGTCTTGCCACGGGTTTGTTTCCGCCTCCTCCGAAAAGGCAGGTAAGTTTCGTCGGATTGTATGCGCGAAGAGTCGAAAGAACGCTTTCCGTACTGATCGCATTATGCGCGTAGTCAATGATAAAAGTGCCTCTCGGTGCCGCTTCTTTGACAAGCTGCGTACGACCTTTAATATATACGTTTTTAAGGCCTTTGATAACGTCTTCATCGGATGCTCCGAGAATATGCGTTATTTCCGCAGCAATAAGAGCATTCTCGACATTGTGGATTCCCGGGATTCCGATCGTGATGTCTTTTTCGATATCTCCGTGCATCTTAAAGGATACGCCGATAAGGTCGCTTTCCCAGGTGTTCTTTATATCGTCTGCATAAAGATATGCACTCTCTTTAACGGATACCGTTCTTAAATTGCGTGGATACTCTGCCATCTCAAGCGAATACTCGTTATCAAGGCAGATGACCGCGGTTTCCACCTGTTTAAAGAACTCTTTCTTGCAGTTTTTGTATTCTTCGAAATCCGCATGCTCTCCCGCTCCGATATGATCGGGTGAAAGATTGGTAAATGCTCCGATCGCAAACTGCAGACCTTCTATTCTTCTTAATTTGACAGCCTGTGAGGAAACTTCCATAAATACGACCTTACATCCCGCATCAGCCATCTTTTTAAAGAGTTCCTGAAGCTCATATGATTCGGGTGTCGTATTCTTTGTTTCGATGTGCGTACTGCCGATATATGCTCCGAGTGTTCCGATCATTCCGACCTTAACGCCCGAGCTTTCCATGATGCTTTTGCACATATGCGTGGTTGTTGTCTTGCCCTTGGTTCCCGTTACTCCGACAAGGATCAGCTTCCCTGCGGGGTTGTCAAAGAAATTCGAAGCAAGGCGTGAAAGTGCGACTCTGGAATTCACAACCTTTATAACGGTCACACCCTCTTTTTTTACCTCAACGTCTTTTTCGACGATGATCGCATCAGCTCCTTTTTCAAGCGCGGAATCTATGTATTCATGCCCGTCGGTATTAAAGCCCGTAAGGCATACAAAGCAGCTTCCTTTTTCAACTTTTCTCGAATCGTAGCAGAGGCTTTTAACATCCGTATCCATGCTTCCGGCTTTCAATTCGTACATTATTCCTTCAAGCAGTTTCTCAAGCTTCATAACTGTATTCCCCTTCAAAGACCACGTAACTCGGTCCTTTCATATGTACCAGTCCTTTATCGTCCCACTTAACGTCAAGCGGTCCGCCTATCTGCATTACCGTTGCTTCTTTATCGCACAGTCCGAGTCTGACCGCAAAAACAAGAGCCGTACAGCAGCCCGTACCGCATCCTATCGTTTCTCCGCAGCCTCTTTCCCATTCGCGGATCTGAATATTCTTCCTGTCGATCACTCGCGCAAAAGTCACGTTTGTTCTCTTCGCAAAGATAGGATGAGTCTCAATCGCGCGTCCGACATTTTCAATGTCAAGATTCTCAAGATCGTCCGTAAAGATGACTGTGTGCGGATTGCCCCACGAAAGTGAGGACATCCTTACATTCATTATCCTTCCGTTTACGTTTACCTTAACGGTCTCGTCAAAGAACTCTTCGTTATCCGTATCCACGGGAATGAGTTCGGGAGTAAATACCGGTTCTCCGATCTCGGCTTCGATATTTACAACCTCACCGTCCTCGACAGTCAGATAAAGGTTCTTGATCCCTCCGAGCGTTTCTATCGTAAGCTCGGTCTTATCCGTCATTTTATGGAAATATACGAATTTGGCAACACTTCTTACCGCATTGCCGCACATTTCCGCTTCGGTTCCGTCAGGGTCGAATATACGCATTTTAAAATCCGCTTTATCCGACGGGCAGATGAGGACTAGTCCGTCCCCACCAACGCCAAAATGGCGATCCGATATCTGAATCGCCACTTCATTCCAGTTAAGATCAGGCATTTCGAATGCGTTAACATATACGTAGTCGTTGCCGTATGCCTGCATTTTAGTAAAAGGTATTTTCATAATACACCTTCGTTTAAATATTATTTATGAATTCAACGCCTGTTCGAGATCGTTGATGATATCCTGTGCATCCTCAATGCCCACCGATATTCTGATGAATGCCTCATTGATTCCGAGTGCTCTTCTTATATCATCGGGAACATCTTCGTGAGTCTGTGTTATGGGATATGTAACAAGTGTTTCGGTACCGCCGAGACTCTCCGCAAACAGGATCATATTTACGTTAGAAAGAAGTTTTCTTGCACTTTCTTCGCTGTCGAGTTCAAAGGAGATCATTCCTCCGAATCCCGAAGCCTGCGAAAGATTGAGTTCGTATCCCGGATGATCTTCGAATCCGACATAATATACTTTCTTTACCTTGGGATGATTTCTTAACCAGTTTGCCACGATCGCAGCATTCTCGTTATGCTTCTTCATTCTTAAGGAAAGAGTTTTAAGACCTCTTATGATAAGCCAGCTGTCCATGGGTCCGAGTCCGGAACCGAGGCTCTTTAACTGAATGTGGAAATGATGCGAAAGAGCTTCGTCCTTTATAACAACGATTCCCGCAACAACATCATTGTGTCCGCAGAGATACTTTGTACCGCTGTGTACGACTATGTCTGCACCGAGTGTCAAAGGTCTCTGGAAATACGGTGTCATAAATGTATTATCCACTACGAAGAGCGCACCCGCATCGTGAGCCGCTTTTGCGATGCCTTTGATGTCTCCGACTTTCATCATCGGGTTTGTGGGTGTCTCAAGGAAGATCATCTTTGTATTGGGACGGATCTCTTTTTTGACATTCTCCACATCGAACATATCAACATATGATATCTCGATTCCGTTTACCCTGAAGATGTCTTCGACTATTCTGTGCGTTCCTCCGTAAAGGTCATCGCACAAAAGGCAGTGTTCGCCGCGTTTTAAATAATCAAATACAGACATGCTCGCAGCCTGTCCCGAAGTGAAAGCAAATGCTTCGATCCCTTCTTCGAGGATAGCCATTGTTCGTTCAAGTTCCTGTCTCGTGGGATTCTGAAGTCTTGAGTAATCATATCCCGTGGAAACACCGAAATCTCTATGTCTGAAGGTAGCTGTCTGGAAAATGGGGAAACTGACCGAACCGCTTATCGGATCGCATCCGAGTGCACCGTGAACCACCTTGCTGTCAAAACTTAAATTTTCTTTTCTGTCATATTCGGCATAATAATTTTCAACTTTTTCCATATTGCCTCCGTTTTGTAATCACTTTAAGCAAAAAATAAACACATATACAGTATGTATTTTACCATATATTGTGCTTATTATCAATGAATACACCATATTTGTTTTATATTACGAAAAAGATCATTCCATGTGGTACATAACGAGCGCATCGCCCTTTTTTATAACGGTATTTCCGTTCGGAATGATGATCTTCTGATTCCTTCTGACCATTACGATCTTTTCCTTGGGATCGAGGTTTAGATCCTTTATTTCCATGCCCAGCCACTTGTCGCCTTCAAGCATGGGAAGCTCGTTCAAATGAATATCCTCATCCCTGTAATTCTTTGCCGCGATAACAACGGTATCGTTTGCTTTAAGAACGGTACTTCCGGTCGGAGCTATGGATTCGCCGTCTCTTAATACCATAACGATAAGCGACTGCGGAGGAATGACGATATCTTTTATCGCCTTGTTCACCCATTTATGATTTTCATTAAGAGAACCGGTGATAAATTCAAGTTCATGACCTTCTCCGTGGCCTTTGTACATATCGATCTTTGAAAACTGTTCAACGAATCCTGCGGAAATGATACCCGTGGGTATCGCAACGATCCCGACGCCTAAAAACGATATGATAAGAGCCAGCATTTTACCGAGAAAAGTTACCGGGTATATATCGCCGTATCCTATCGTAAACACTGTCGCCATCGACCACCAGAAGCCCGAGAGGGCATTCTCGAAAACATCGGGCTGAGCCTCATGTTCCACTCCGTACATGAGCATCGATGCTGAGAGCATGAGCATGAGAATAAGAACAACAGAAGATATGAGCTGCTGTTTCTTCTCGTTTAATACTTCAACTATCACGTTAAAAGCATCAAACTGCGAATTGATCTTAAAGAGTCTGAATATTCTGAAAACCCTGAAAAGCCTGAATACCGCAACGCCCGTCGGCGTAAAGAAAGGAAGGTAAAAAGGAAAGAAACTCAAGAAATCGATTATTCCGTAAAACGAGAAGATAAAAGCGATAACTGCCATCACTTTGGTCTTCTTCGGATACAGAAAATCTGCCGTAAAAAGTCTTAAGATATATTCTATCGTAAAGAAGATCGTTGTGGCATATTCAAGAACATACAATGTATTCTTGATATTATCCGGAAGGGAAAAAGTACTTAAGAATGCCACGATGATATTTAAAACGATCACGCTTGAGATTATGACATCAAAAGAACGGCTTATAAGATCTTTAGCCGCTCCTATCTGCACTATTTCGAATATCCTTTTACGCACTTTCGTCATAAAGAATCACCCTAAAACTAAATAACCTGAATGCCGCCGTATTTTCTTACTTTCAAAACACTGACAACGCAGTTCGGAAATACTTCTTCCATCTTTGCTTTGTATCTTTCCACATTATCGTTTTTAACAAACGCTTCCATAACACCCGAAAAACCGGCAGCATGTATCCTGCTCGCTTCTTTGGAATTAAGGATCTTGTCGCTTATCGCAAGAGCAAGAGGGATATCCTGCTTTAAGTATTCGTTGGGTGAGCAGAGATTCTGAAGATACATAAACGACGATCTGCCTGATTCTTTAACAACATCAATAAACTTATCGGTATCATCGTATTTAAGATACTTAAGCGCACTGTAAACGCGCTCGTTCTCGCCGAAGAAATGGATCGCACGAAGGATCGCCCTGTCGGAACACTTCGCACGAAGTTTGGGTATATTGTCTTCGAATTCTTTTCTGTCGACATCGTTTAAGAAGTCTTTGCCGAATTCGTTCGCAACACTTCTCATTTCGCCGATTATAAGGTTATACTCGCCCTGAGGATCGGCATTCGCATTCTTGGTATCGGTTATGAGGATCGAATAATCCGACAGATCGGTTTCGATCTTTTCGATCTTGGGTTCTGCGGGATTCGAGAAGTCTATGTATACGAAACCGCCTACGGAACAGGCCATCTGATCCATAAGACCGGAAGGTTTTCCGAAATAGATATTCTCGGAATACTGCCCTATCTGAGCTATTTCCTTGGGACTTATCTTCATGTCGTTAAAAAGCCCCGAGACAATGTTTCCGAGAAGTGTTTCAAAAGCTGCCGAAGAAGCGAACGCGGAGCCGACGGGAATATCGGATGTGATATATGCCGAAAAACCTCCTACGTTATATCCCATGCCCTTAATTCCGTTAAGCATTCCTTTTACGAGCGAAAGAGTGCTCTTTTCTTCCTCTTCGTTCTCAAGACCGTTTATATCGATCTTGATCTCGGGATTGTCTCCCGAAACTATCCTTACGAAATCATCCTCTGATTTTTTTACAACGGCGATCTCATCCGTATTGATCGAAGCCGCTATTACTTTTCCGTGCTGATGATCCGTATGGTTTCCTATTATCTCAACCCTTCCGGGTGCCGAATATATGCTAATGTCTCCGGCCCCGAAGAGCTGCTCGAATTTTTCCGCTGCCGCCGTATATCTGGCGGTCTGATAATCAAGTTTGCTCTCATCAAGATAAATATCCGTGAGAACATCATTGAGTGATCCGTTTTTTAACTGTTCAACAAGTTCGCTTTTCTGCATACGTATTCCCCCGATTTCGTAAAACAGTTCCGCTTTTATTCTTCGTTCTTCATTGCCTCTACTTCATCAAAGATCGAAACGACTTCTTTAGAAGGAGCGTTGTCGATCAGAGAAACGGCAATCGCAACGATAAGGCTTACGATGAAGCCGGGAATGATCTCATAAAGTCCGGTATTGTAGATTGTAAGTTTTTCTACAGAACCGGAGAAACAGCAGTACCAGAATGCATCCATTGCAAAACCTGAAATGATACCTGCGATGGCACCTGTGTATGTGAATCTCTTCCAGTAAAGAGCAAGAATGATCGTAGGTCCGAATGCTGCTCCGAATGCGCCCCACGCACATTCTACAAGACCCATGATACCGGAGCAGTTAGGGTTGATTGCAATGATAAGAGCAATGACCGAGATAACAGCAACGATTCCTCTGCCGACCCAGAGCATTTCCTTATCGGATGCATCCTTTTTAAACAAAGGCTTGTAAAGGTCGGATGCGAAAGCCGACGAAGAAGCGAGAAGCTGTGAGTCTGCCGTTGACATTGATGCCGCAAGGATCGCGGAAAGCAGAATACCCGAAATAAGAGCAGGGAAAAGAGCTCTTACCATCGTGATGAATACAAAGCTTCTGTCATCCGCGCCTAAATATGTTCCGAGATACTGATGTGCAACAAGTGCAACAACGGATGCCATTGCAAGAATTATCGTTGTCCAGAAACATCCGATGATCTGAGATTTTCTCATTTCTTTTTCGGACTTTATGGACATGTATCTTACAAGGATATGAGGCATACCCATGTAACCGAGTCCCCATCCGAGACCGCTTAAGATATCCTTTATACTGTCATAATCGAATTTGCCGCTCGAGAGCCAGTTGTAATAGTTTGCAGATGTTTCAACTTCCGCAAGAGGAGCAAATCCGGGTCTGTTCATAACAATGACTGCAACAATGGGAGCCGTCATTAAAGCAAGGAGCATTAACATTCCCTGGAAGAAGTCGGTCCAGCATACCGCGTTGAATCCGCCCAAGAATGTGTAAAGCAGGATGATGATCGTGGCTCCGATCATGGAATAAAGAGGATTCCATCCGAAAATATTCTTAAAAAGTGAGCCGCATGCGTAAATACTTGATGCGGAGTAGATACAGTAAACAACCACAAAGATGACCGCACAGACAGCCTGGAGCACAGGGCTTGAAGATTTAAATCTGTTGGTTAAGAACTGAGGGATCGTGATAGAGTCGTTTGCCTTGATCGAGAAATCTCTTAACTTGGGTGCGATAAATACCCATGCGCAGATGGTTCCGATCAAAAGTCCTACGGAGATCCAGACCTGACCCATACCCCAGAGATAAA
Source organism: uncultured Lachnospiraceae bacterium (assembly GCA_902782715.1). GTDB lineage: Bacteria > Bacillota > Clostridia > Lachnospirales > Lachnospiraceae > UBA3766. The sequence goes on from CACZOG010000027.1 coordinate 11,588, forward strand.
TGGATCCGGGAAGTCCCATAAGAACCCAGGCACTCATATCGCTGGCACCGGCAGAGAATGCGGCAACGATACCGTTCATCTGTCTTCCGCCAAGGAAATATGCCTTGTCACCGCTTTGTTTTCTTCCCTTTACGAAGAAGAAAACACCGATGCAGATCACAAAAACAAGATAGATGCAAAATGCAATCATTTCTAAAGAATTACGTTCCATAAATACCACCGTTTTTCATTGATTTTTTGGTATAAAATACCTCTTTTAGAATACAATTCTAAAGGAATCTTTGCAAGCGTTTATATAAAAATGTATAATGTATACTATGGAATTATTTAAATCACTTTCAACAACCAGAAAAATAATGCTTTTCTTCTTGGCCGCAGTCTTCATCGGCAGCTTCCTTTTATGGCTTCCGATAAGCAGCGTCAAAGGAGTAGATGTATCCTATATAGACGCACTTTTTACCGCAACGACCGCTGTCTGCGTAACAGGACTCGTAACGCTTCCGACCTATTCGACATGGAGCGTGTTCGGTCAGATAGTGATCCTTATCCTTATCCAGATCGGGGGGCTGGGAATCGTTACCGTAATGAGCGGATTCATGATCGGATTCCACAAAAGGATCGGAATCGGCGGAAGGTTTCTTATTCAGGATGCATTTAATTTAAATTCCCTTTCGGGGATCATAGAATTTACCAAAAAAGTACTGATCGGAACCTTCATAGTCGAGGGTGTCGGTGCTCTTTTATACATGACCGTTTTTATTCCCGAATTCGGTCTGAAAGGCATCTGGGTCTCAGTATTCAATTCGATCTCGGCTTTCTGCAACGCGGGGATCGATATCATCTCCGACAACAGCCTTTGCAATTACACGCTTAATCCGATCATCAATTTTACGTCATCGATGCTTATCATTCTAAGCGGTATAGGATACATCGTATGGTGGGATTTTATCGATGCGATGAAATCTTTTCCCGAAAAGAAATTCAAATGTTTAAAACTTCTGAATTTCCACAGTAAGATCGCGATATCCGTTTCGCTTATACTAATAGTTGCCGGAGGGATCCTCTTCTTTATATTCGAGTTTGACAATCCTCTGACGATCAAAGACATGAATATCCCCGAGAAACTCATGGTATCGTTCTTCCAGTCGATCACGACAAGAACCGCGGGATTCGCCAGCGTTCCCCAGGAGAATCTGACAAACGCTTCATCTTTCGTATCCCTGCTTTTGATGTTTATCGGAGGTTCCCCGACAGGTACGGCGGGCGGTATCAAGACCGTTACGGCGGCCGTGCTCATTGCAAATGCCATCGCTACGATCAGGAATAAAGAACAGACCTCGATCTTTCACAGAGCCATACCCAAAGAATCTGTTAACAAATCGGTAGCCGTTATAGCCGTTTCATTCGCAATAATGTCGATCTCGACAACTCTTTTATGCTTTATTACAAGAGCCGATATTCTGGATATACTTTACGAAACGGTAAGTGCAACCGCCACCGTAGGCCTTACGAGGAATTTTACTTCAACTTTAAATGTCTGGGGCAAGCTGGTCATCATAGGAACCATGTATCTGGGAAGAGTCGGTCCCATCTCGCTTTTCATAGCACTTAACTCACAGAAGAACTCTCCCAACTCAGTAAAGAATCCGACCGAACAGATAAGCGTCGGTTAACGAAAGGATAAATTATGAAGAAAAAGAAAACATATGCGGTATTCGGACTCGGCCGTTACGGAAGATCCGTTGCAAAAGAACTGGTAAAAGGCGGTCAGGAAGTTCTTGCCGTGGATATTGACGAAGCAAAAGTCAATGCTTCGATCGCTGAGATCCCCTTCTGCAAATGCGCAGACATAACCGATATCGAAGTGTTAAAACAGCTCGGGATACAGAATATAGACGTCGTTATAATCGCAATGGCAAGCAACCTTGAAGCGAGCGTAATGGCATGCATGCTCTGCAAGGAGATCGGTGTCGAGACCGTCATTGCAAAAGGCTCGAGCAACACCAACTGCAAGATCCTTATTAAAGTCGGTGCCGACAAGGTCGTTTATCCCGAAAAGGAATCCGGAATAAGACTCGCAAAGAACCTTATGAGTTCGGGCTTTGTAGATCTTATCGAACTATCAAAAGATGCATCGATGCTCGAGATCGAAGTCCGTCCCGAATGGGAAGGAAAGAACCTTATGGAACTTAACTTAAGAGTCAAATATTCGATCAACGTCGTTGCCATCATTAAGAATAAAAAGATAAACACATTTATCGATCCCACCGTTCCTCTTGATAAGGATATGACTTTAGTCGTTATTGCCAACGTTAACAAACTCAACAAGCTGAAATAAACCATTAAGGAGAGGCTATGAAATTTTCATATGCCAAAAACAAGAATATCCTTCTTATCATATTCACCCTCTCGGTGATGGTTTATTTCTTTGTCTGGAGTATTCTTAAGCCTTATAACTACGGGCCCGACGAATACGTCCGTTTTCCCCAGTATTTCTATATTTTTATAAATAATTCACTCCCGAACGGATGGGAAGAAAGCATTCGAAATCCGTTCTGGGGGTTTTCTTATGCCTTTTATTTTACATGGCTTCCCGGGCTTTTATCTTCCTTCTGCATGAAGATGGTTTCAGTCTTTTCTTCGTCCCCGGAAGCTCTGCTTATCGCTGCGAGA
>CACZOG010000028.1 GCA_902782715.1 uncultured Lachnospiraceae bacterium
GTAGAGCCTGCACAGGCACCCGTGATCATAAGGAAGATAAGGATCGTCTTGGAGAGTGAAGGCCAGAGGTTGAAATCGCAGGTTGCAAATCCCGTGGTCGTAATGATCGAAGCCACCTGAAAAGCCGCATCTGTTAGGGCATTTCCGAACGAATCATACATTTTAAAGATATTTATCGTAATAACCGCAACGGATAAAACGATCGCTATAAGATATGCTCTTACTTCTTCGATCTTGAAAATGCCTTTGAACTTACGTGCAAGGATGAGGAAGTATACGTTAAAGTTGATTCCGTAAAGGATCATGAATATCGTAACGTTCCATTTTATCCACATGTTAAAGTCGGCTATGCTCGAGTTGTAGATTCCGAATCCTCCTGTTCCGGCGGTTGCAAATGCCGTACAGACCGATTCGAAGAATGACATTCCCATTATCTTAAGCGAAACGATCTGGAGAAATGTAAGCATTATATAAATGAAATACAGGATCTGGGAAGAGTCCTTCATTTTGGGAACAAGCTTGCCTACGACAGGTCCCGGGCTTTCCGCACGAAGAAGATGCATGTTTACGCCACCTACCATGGGCATTACGGCAAGAAGGAATACGAAAATTCCCATACCTCCGATCCAGTGTGAAAAACTGCGCCAGAAAAGACCGGCATGGCTTATTGCTTCCACATCGGTAAGGATCGTTGCTCCGGTCGTGGTAAAGCCCGAAGCCATTTCAAAAACCGCATCAATGTAATTGGGGATCTCTCTTGTGAAAAAAAGAGGAAATGCTCCGATAAGACTCATTAAAAACCATGCCAGTCCGACGCTCGCAAAACCTTCTTTTGCGAAAAACTGCATGTTTTTGGGCTTTTTTACAGACACCAAAATCCCCGCAAGCATTCCAAGCAGGGCAATAACTATATAAGTCCACCAGACATTTTCATGATAATATAATCCGACAAGCCCGGGGAGCACCATAAAAGCCGACTCGATCGTTATTACCCTTCCGAGCGTGTAGATTATTACTGCTATATTCATAAAACAAAAACCTTTTAATTATCCAAGGATATCTTTTATATCGGACAGACCGCTCTTTGTCGTAACCACTATGACCGTATCTCCCTCTTCGATGACGCTCTGGCCTTTGGGGATGATAATGGTTCCCTTGCGGTTGATACAGCCGATAAGGATATCTCTCTTTAAATTCAATTCCATAAGAGGAATTCCGACGATAGGCGAGCCCTTGGTGATCTTAAATTCAAGCGCCTCAACTCTTCCGCCATTTAACTTAATCAATGTCTCGACATTGCTTCCGATGGAATTCTGCATCGCACGTACATATGATACGATGTAATCTGCCGCGATCTTATCCGGATAGATAAGACTTCCGGGTGAGAACGTATTTATTATATCGTCAAAAGATATTCTGTCTATCTTTGTAATGACTTTTCCGCTTGTCTGCGTCTTGGCAAAAAGAGATAAGAAAATATTGGTTTCGTCGATTCCCGTTAAGGAAACGAAAGAATCGCATCCGCCGATACCCTCTTCTTTTAAAATTTCCTGATTGGTCGCATCACCGTTGATTATCGTTGCTTTCGGAAGAGTTTCGCTTAATGTCTCGCATTTCTCCCTGTTAACTTCGACGATCTTTACCCTGATCCCGAGCTTAAGAAGTATCTCCGCAAGATAGAACGTCATTCTTCCGCCGCCGATAATCATCGTATCTTTTACCTGATGAGTATCGTATCCGATCTTCGTAAAGAATTCTCGCGAGTTAACTGCCGATGCAACGATCGTGATCTTATCGTTTGCACGTAAAATAAACGCACCGTTGGGGATAAAGATATCCTCGCCGCGTTCTACCGAACAGATAAGTATGTCGGATAAAACTCTCTTGGAAACTTCGATAAGAGTCTTATCCACAAAAGGTGAATCTTCCGTGATCACAAAGTTTAAAAGTTCAACCCTTCCCTTTGCAAAAGTATCGATCTTGTCTGCAGAGGGGAATCTTAAAAGTCTTGAGATCTCGACTGCAGCAGCATACTCGGGATTGATGATCATCGAAAGTCCGAGTTCGTCTTTGATATACTGGATCTCCTTGCTGTAAAGGGGATCTCTAACTCTGGCGATGGTGTTGCAGTTACCTGCTTTCTTTGCGAAAAGACAGCAGAGCAGGTTGATCTCGTCAGAACCCGTTACCGCGATCAAAAGGTCGGTCTTCTCGACATCGGCTTCTTTCTGAACCGAATAGGATGCGCCGTTTCCGACGAGTCCCATTACGTCGTAGCTGTTCGTTATGTCATTGATAACTTCCGCACTTTTATCAATTACTGTAATGTCGTGTTTTTCAATTACAAGCTGCTTGATTATCGAAAGTCCTATCTTTCCGCAGCCCACTATGATTATCTTCATTGTATTGCCTTTGTTTTTTTATCTTTTTTTATCTGAACCCTTCTGTCTGCCTTTTTATTGTATAAATGCAGGCTCATCAGGGTATTTAAATTATATTCTTGCCGTATACTCGGTAACTCCTCTTACGGTCTCGCCGTCGATCTGGAGAGCGGTAGGTCTGTCGAATTTAACATGGATTTCCTTGCCGGTCCTGATCTCGACAAGCTTCTTGTTGTTCACATGCTCGCCCTTAAAGATTGCGGGGAAGCCCATGAGTGTTCCGATCCTGCCTTTGTCCTTAAATACCATGCATGTAAGTGAATCTCCGAGTCTGTCCTGTTCGGGAGCAGCCTTCATTCCGCCGCCGTAATATCTTCCGAACATTGCGGAGGCGATCCATGTTCTCTTATATTCAACCGTCTCGCCGTCCACTGTGATCCATGAATGCGGACATTTGAATTTGAAAAGCACTATCTTTATGGAAAGTGCCGTATAATCTATTTTCTTCTTGCCTGCGGCCTTCATGTCGTCGGCCATCTCACAGCATACGCCGTCTACGCCGAAGCCTACGCCGTTTAAGAACTTGTAATCTTTTCCGTTAACGGTAACAGTGGGAAGTTTTGCAAGATACTTCTTGATAGAAGGCATTTCGCTGTCGTCATAGTTCTCTTTGATATCCCTGTAGAAATCGTTGCCCGTTCCTGCGGGATAAAGCAGAACATCACAGGGAATATCAAGTTTATCCGTGTAGTTTGCGAATCTCTGCAAAGTTCCGTCTCCGCCGCAAAGGATGATCACATCGTCAGCCGTGGTCTTTGCAATAAATCCTTCAGGTTCGAGACCCACTACGTTTACGAGTTCATACTCTCCCGTAAGTCCGCCTTTGAGCTCTTCAACTTTCGCAGAAGAATTACCGTTGTTTGACAGTTCATTATACAAAACATACTGCATTTTATAAACCCCTCCTTATACCACAATAAGGTAACCGGGTTTTCCGGTTACCTTAACATGATTCAATATTTAAGCGTTCTTTGACCTGGATGCATTTTTTTCGTCATCCTCGTAATATGCCAGAGAACTCCCGCAGTATCTGCAGAATTTATCGCCATTGTTAACGCCCAGACAGTAAGGGCAGTTGGCGTAATATCTCTTATCCTGAGCCGCGTCGCGTTTAGCTTCTTCCTGCTGAACCTTGATCCTTTCGATCTCAACCTGCTGTTCGGCATGCAGTCTCTGCATTTCCTGCTGCTGTTTAGCCTGCTGCTCGGCAAGTTTCATCTGGGTGTTTTCCTGCATCTTATTAACGATTGCAGCTGAAGCAACTCCGACGCCCGCACTTACGGCATTACCGATGAGCATTCCCATGAGTCCGCCACCGCCGCCGTACGAATTGCCTACATTGATATTTACAGGTGAAGACGGAGCCGAAGGACGTGAACCAAATACCGGAGGCTTGGGAGTTATTGACGGGATACGACCCATTGAGCCCATTGCGCCCATTCCCATTCCCGGTCTGGATCCGAACGATCCTCTGCCTGCGCCCATTCCCGGCATTCCGCCCCTGTTAGGTCTTCTTGCATGTCCAATTGCCATTTTTACCCTCCGTAAAAAGTGTTATCTATCGGTACCTTCAGTTATGTATTTTAACATATTTTACAATCCATTTAAACTGCTAATTCTGTCCGTTTAAATGCGTGTATTTCCGATAATGTTACGAATTAAATCTTATCATCTTGAGATTTTAAGATCTTCAAGATATTCCTTCTGCTTTTCTTCCATAACTTTTGCTTCGTCATCTTCCATATGGTCATATCCCAAAAGATGAAGCATGCTGTGTGCTATAAGGAAGGCAAATTCCCTCTTAACGCTGTGTCCGTATTCCCCGGCCTGACTTATGATCCTGTCTTTGTTAAGGCATATCTCTCCCAAGATCGGAAGCTCGGTCTCGGGGTTAAAAGACGAACAGTTAAATTCTTCTTCGTCGACATTTTCGTAATCCGCAGGTGCTTCCCAGTCGATATTGGGGAATGATAGAACGTCAGTGGTTTTATCAATATCCCTGTATTCCCTGTTATATTCTTTAACCTCTTCGGAATCGGTGATCAGAATATCCACCTCAACATCCCAGGGACATTTTTCTTTGTCCAGAATATGTTCAACCACATCTTTTGCAGTCTGCTCTTTGTCAAAATCGGTTTCAAATTCAATGTTTTCTTCAAGAATGATCATTTTTACAATCCTTTTATCTGCTTAAATAATCCGACATTTCCTCGGGGGTGAGGAATTCCACTTTGCTGTCCTCGGCTCCCGGCACTTTGATCTCTACACAATCGCCCTGATACTGATCGAGATATTCCGCGTATTCCATTTCCGAAACCTTAGCGCCGTTTACGGTATATTCAAAGATGTATCCGTTTTCGTCTTTTAAAAGATTTCCTTCTTCGTCAAGTTTTCCGCTTCTGCCGGCGTATGAAAAATGTGACGAACCCATATTGGATGAGTATATGTAATAGGTTAATCCCATGTCATAGGAAGACTTATAAAAACTTTCTGCCACTCCGGTCTCGGGATAAAAGAATATGTTTGATGATTCGCTTAAATAAAAATCTTCTCCGCGGAACGCCATACCGTCCTGGAAATAATAAATATACATCCAGTTATTGTTATCAAGCACAAGATACGAAGGAGCTTTATCCGACTCTATCAATGCCAGATAAACATTGTCTGTGCCGAGCCACTCATCCGCAACTTCTTTGTATGCTTCCCTGTAACCTGCATATACATTTCCCTTAAGGTAATTGATTACGCTGTCATACGTACTTCCGTCTGCCCAGTATAACCTTTCCTCCACCGGAATATATGATTCGATCACATCGTAATACTCAGCTTCGCTAACTTTCTGCTCTCCCAAGTAATACTCCATTTCTCCGGTATATCCGTTCTCATCATCGTAAATGTCATAATAATCCCCGCTTGCAAGGAACTCAAAGCCGTTATCTCCTATCGTATAAACATAATCGAAATAAACTCCCATATGTCCGTCGGAATTGACAAGAACGTTTCCTGATTCATCATAGTAGAATCCGAGTCTTCTGGTATAAATGAAATCCACCTGTCCGTTAACGATCGTTAAGATAACGTTTCCTCCGGCTTCGTATCCCGAACTTAAAACAAGCTCCGGAATTTTGTCGTCATTAACATAGATAAATCCCCATGTCCAGCTGTATTGCCATTCGTCGTTATCATCTCCAAAAATCTCATCCATATGATTTTCCAGATAATCTGCATAGATCTCTTTCCATGAATCATCTGTTACCGGAGTAACTTCCGCACCCGGATCGTTTTCGGGAGCATCGGTTCCTTCGGGGTTCGCTGCCACGACACTTGTATCCGTTGTCGTCGATGCGATATATGCGTGAGCATTTGAATCTGAATCCTTGTCTTTCGAATAAGTCGAAGGATTCAAGTTTGTACATGCCGTCAAGGCCATTGTCATTGACATTATCACGGCTATTGCTGCTGTTTTCTTCATATCTTTTTCTCCTTAAACACTTTTCCTGCTTTCGTCACCTGCCCACTGGCTCTGGTAAAGTTCATTATAAAATCCGCCCCTCGCAATGAGTTCGTCGTGACTTCCCTGCTCTATGATGTTTCCGTCTTTCATAACCAGAATGACATCGGCATTTTTAATGGTAGATAAACGGTGCGCTACGATAAAACTTGTCTTTCCTTTCATCAGCTTCGCAAAAGCATCCTGAACCTTTAATTCCGTTCTCGTATCGATTGAACTTGTAGCCTCGTCAAGGATAAGGATCGGCGGATTCATGAGCATGACTCTCGCAATACACAGAAGCTGTTTCTGACCGTTCGAAAGATTGCCTCCGTCCTCGGTGATCTCGGTATCATAGCCTTTGGGCATACGCATTATAAAGCTGTGTGCATGGCATTTCCTGCAGGCTTCCTCGACCTCTTCGTTACTGAAATTCTGACCGAGCGTCACGTTATCCCTGACGGTTCCTTTTCTTAACCATGTCTCCTGTAAGACCATTCCGAAATTCTCGCGGTAGGCTTTTCTCGTGTAGTCTTTGATATTCTCGTTATCCATTAGGATCTCGCCTTCCCTGACATCGTAAAATCTCATGAGAAGATTGATAAGCGTCGTCTTTCCGCAGCCCGTAGGGCCGACGATCGCAATTCTTTTGCCCTTAAATACTTCAAGTGAAAAGTTCTCGATAAGTCTCTGTTCGGGAACATACGAAAAGCTTATGTTCTTAAAATCTATTACTTTGAAATCTTCTTTCTTTGATGTCTTTGCGTCCTCTTTTTCGACAATCTCTTTTTCGTCAAGAAGCTTTTTGATCCTGTCGGCACATGCCAGCGCATTCTGGAACTCCGTTAAAACACCCGAGATCTCGTTAAAAGGTTTGGTGTACTGATTTGCGTATGATAAAAAGATCGTCAGTTCACCGACGGTAAGTCCGCCCGTTGCAATGATCGATAAGGATCCGAAGATCGCTACCGCAGCATAAACCAGTGAATTTACGAATCTCGTCGAAGGATTGGTCAAGGATGAGAAAAATGTTGCTTTAAGCGATGCGTTTTTAAGCCTTTCATTCATTTCTTTGAACTTTTCGAGGTTATCGTCTTCTTTTGCAAATGCTCTGACTATCTTCTGGTTAGAGACCATCTCGTTTATAAAAGATACCTGAGAACTTCTCTCTTTAGTCTGAATTGTAAAAAGATTAAATGTTTTCTTTGATATAAATCCGGCAACAAAGAAAGAAAGCGGCGTTACCACAACTACGACCAGCGTTATCTTCCAGTTCATAATAAACATGAAAACAAGCGTTCCGAGGATTGTAAGAACTCCCGTAAATACCTGTGTAAAGCCCATGAGAAGTCCGTCCGAAAGTGTCTCGACATCCGCTATCATTCTCGAAACAAGATCGCCACTTTTATTTGAATCGATATAGGAAATCGGCAGTTTATGAATCTTCGCCATTACATCTTTTCTTATCTCATAAACAACGCTGCTTGTTAATCTGTTGTTCGAAAGGCTTAAGAAAAGCTGTGCAACGATTGTGGCGGCAATAACAATAAGTGCCTGGAGAATGATGTTTTTAAGTACCGCAAAATTCACGAAGCCGGCCTTTATCACCATGTCGATCCCATGTCCCGTAAGGATAGGTAAGTAAAGTGTTCCCGCAACCGTAACAAGCGCACAAAGAACAGCGGTTAATAAAAGAAACCACTTCCTAAAAACATATTTCATCAGAAAAGAAAATGTTGATCTGCTTTTCATCATATTTCCTCTTCGGGGAACTGCGACTTGTAGATCTCCCTGTATGTCTCGTTGGTTTTTATAAGTTCTTCGTGTCTGCCGGCACCCGTAAGTTCGCCGTCGTCAAGGACTAAGATAAGATCGGCATCCATTATGCTTGCGGCTCTCTGGGATACGATAAAGCAGATCGAATCCTCTGCAAGTTCCCTGATCCCCGCTCTGACTTTTTTCTCCGTTACATAATCGAGTGCGGACGTTGAATCATCGAGGATCAATATCTCGGGTTCCTTAACAAAAGATCTCGCGATACTAAGACGCTGTCTCTGACCGCCCGAGAAATTCTTTCCTCCCTCGGTTACTTCTGCTTTGAGTCCGCCTTCTTTTTCGCATACAAAATCATAAGCACATGCTCTCTTTAAGCTTGTGTTCATCTCTTCTTCGGTAGCATCCTTTTTGCCCCATCTTAAGTTTTCTTCTATGGTTCCCGCAAAAAGAACCGCAGTCTGCGGAACAATGCCGACGAAATCACGCATGTAATGAGTCATGCGAAGAACGGTGTCCGAATTCTCTTTTGTTTCGGCATTTTTATCAGGCTTCTTATCGATATTTTCTTCGTTTTTAACTATCTTGGTAATGCTGCTTCCGTTAACTTTTATCGATCCTCTGGATGCGGCATAATATCCGCAGATAAGATTGATAAGGGTTGTTTTGCCCGAGCCCGTACCGCCGATGATTCCGACGATATCTCCCTTCTTTGCCTTGAAGGATATATCTTTTAACGATTCCTTGTTAGCACCCGGATATATGAAATCCACATTGTTGAATTCAATGCTTTCGATAATATCTTTTTTCTTATTCGCAGATTCTGTATTTTCTGCTGCTTCCTGCTTTGCGGCATCTTCTGCATTGCCTGATGTCTGCTTAACTTCATCTCTGTCGGCATCGGCAGAATCCGGTTTTTCGCAGACAACTGCATCTTTGCCTGTTTTAGAGGTCTCTTCGGAAAGCATTTCGGAGATACGGTCCGCACATGCAACGGACTTGGTCATTGTGATTATAAGGTTGGCGAGTTTGATAAGCTCGACGAGGATCTGCGCCATGTAGTTAAGAAGCGCAACCAGTGAACCGCGCTCGATGATACCTGTATTAACTTCCTTCGCTCCGTACCAGAGTATCGCAAGGGTCGCAATATTAACGATCATAAAAGTGGCGGGATTCATAAACGCCGTCACTCTTCCTGCGGCAAGCTGAACCGCCTTAAGCGCTGCTGTGTCTTTTTCGAAGGCTTCGGTTTCTTCGTCATCGCAGTTAAAAGCACGAATCACCCTGACACCGCTTAAATTCTCCCTCGTTTTTACGGTTACCGTATCGAGGGCTTTCTGAACTTTTTTATAAAGGGGAATGCTTTTTAAAAGAACCGCAAATACCACGATAAAAAGAATCGGTACGCAGATCGTGAAAATAAGCGCACCTCTTACATTTACGACAAATGCCATGATAACGGCGCCGAATACTATAAAAGGGGATCTTAAGAAAAGTCTTAAGAAAAGATTTACACCCGTCTGAAGCTGATTGACATCGGATGTGATACGGGTAATAAGTGTGGATGTTCCGTATTCTTCGAGTTCGCTGAACGTTCTTTTCTGGATGTTCTTGAATATCTCTTCACGAATGGTCGCACCGAATCCCATCGCAGCCTTGGCCGCAAAATACTGAGCGGTGATAGCACAGATAAGACCGACGAGTGCAAGAAGGATCATCACTGCACCCATTTTAAGAACATATGCTGAATCCGAGCGTTCGATACCCATGGAAATAATGCTTGCCACTACCAGCGGAACAAGCAATTCAAAAGTCGCCTCGGTCAGTTTAAAAAGCGGACCGAGGATACTTTCTTTAATATACGGTTTCAGGTATTTTATCAGATTCTTCATCCGGTATTCCTTTTAGCCGATCATTTCCTTAAGCTTATCAACCAAAGTATCGTATTCTTTTATGAATTCTTCAAAATTGGAATCAATGAATTCTTCGTCATTATCCTTTGCTGCCATTTCGAATTTAAGAGCCTTATCGGAAATTTCCGTTGCTCCGATCGTTTTCGATGTGCTCTTAAGTGCATGAACATTTATCTCGAATTCTTTTAAGTTCTTATCTTCAAATGCAACTGTTAAGATCTGTTTTTTATCCTTGTGAGACTGAATGTATTCTTTGATCATGGATACGTAGAAAGATTCATCGCTCGCACAGTAGAAGAGTCCTTTTTCCACATCTGTCACTCCGCTTTTTCTTAATCCGGCGATAATACCTGCGAAGTTTTCTTCGGATGATGTTTCGTTATCCGCAGGAGAGAATTCAAGAATTTCGTCATTTTCGGATGCAGGCGAGAATTCAAGCACTTCTTCTTTTTTGCCGCTTCCCTTAACGCGCCATTCGATATCTTCTTCGGGAAGGAATTTTCTTAATTTCTCTTCGAGAAGATCGACCTCGACGGGTTTGGAAAGATAATCGTCAAATCCGGCTTTAAGGTATGTCTCTCTCGCTCCGACAACGGCATTTGCCGTAAGTGCGATAACAGCCATTCCTTCATGCATGAGCCCTTCTTCTTTTAACTTTGCAAAGGTCTCGAGACCGTCCATTTTAGGCATCATGTGATCAAGGAAAACGATATCGTATTTCTTTGACCTGATCAAATCTATGGCTTCGGCTCCCGACAAAGCGAGGTCCGGAACGATTCCGTTTCGCTTCATGAGATTCTTTATAACCTTAAGGTTCATGTCATTGTCATCAACCACGAGGATCGATGCATTCTTGACATAAAGGAATTCTTCGCTGCCCTTCTTCGGAGCATTTTTAACGATCCGCTCCTCGTAATCTCCGATGGGCTCACTGTCGACTATAAGCTGCTTTAAACCGAATGAGAATTCTGAGCCTTTGCCGTATTCACTCACCACGGAAAGTTTGCTTCCCATCATGTTTAAAAGACCCGTTACGATCGACATTCCGAGGCCGGTTCCCTCGATGTTTCTGTTTCTCTTCTCGTCGAGACGTTCGAAGGATTCGAAGAGTTTATCCATATCCTCTTCCTTGATTCCGATTCCCGTATCCTTGACTTTTACATTAAGTACTATCGAATCGCCGTCCCTTCCTCCGTCTTTTATGGAAAGAACGATCCTGCCTTTTTCCGTATATTTAACCGCATTGGTAAGAAGGTTCATTATGACCTGAGAGATTCTTACATCGTCTCCGAAAAGAACCGACGGAAGCTTCTCGTCTATATCGGTAACAAGTTCAAGGTTCTTTCTTTTTGCTCTTTCTTCGATGGAATTGACCAGGTTGTTTACCATACCCGCAAGCTCGTATTTGGCAGGTATGATCTCCATCTTGCCGTCCTCGATCTTCGAGAAATCGAGAATGCTGTTGATGATGGAAAGAAGCGTTTTGCCCGCTGACTGAATGTTGCCCGCATATTCGAGGATGTTCTCATCTTCAGACTCTCTTAAGATCATCTCGTTCATTCCGAGAACCGCATTAATGGGGGTTCTTATTTCATGAGACATCTGTGCAAGGAAACGGCTCTTTGCTTTTCCCGCGGCAATGGCGGCATCCGCAGCTTCCTGGATCTGTCGGTTGGATTCGTCCTGCCATTTGATAAGGTCGGTTAAAAGACGGTACACAAGGATGATACAGAAAAGGAATGCCAAAAGACTTATCGTGGAATAAACTATTACTTTTCCGTAAATTCTCCAGATGCTCGATACAACGTAAACTACGAAATACGAATCGGGGTTTCTTGTTGCGATGAGGATCTTATATGTTCCGTCATAGTCACGAATGACTTTGTTGCTCTTTCCGTCAACTTTGATCTCGCCGTAAGGAAGCGATGAAACGTTGGTCTTGCTTTCCGCAGACATCTGATAGCTTCCGTAAGGATGGTTGATGATGTCTCCTTCGGTATCAACAAGGAAAGCATAACCCGAATCTGAATAGCTGTCGCCGAGGATCTCGACCAGTTTATCCATATAAAAGTCGATAGCGAAGTTTCCTAAGAATTCGCCCGTTTTTGCGTCATAAACTCTCTCTGAGATGGTGATACAGTAAACACCTGTCTGAGCATCATAATAAGGAGCTGAAATGCTCCAGCCCGTTTCTGAATTAAGCGTATCTATATACCACTGTCTTTCTCCTACGTGATAATCCGGTTCGGGAACCCATCCGTTGTTCATGATGACATTGTGTTCCATCTCGGGATTGGTCATGTAAGTAACAGAGATCTCGGGGTACTGAACCGTTATTCTGTCGAGCCATTCAACCATGGAATCGTAATCGTCAAGCATTTCGGGATTGGTGGAAATCGTGGAACAGAACATGTCGAGGATACTTTTCTGTGTATCTATCCATTCCGCAAGTTTGAATTCGTAAGTCTCAACTTCGTTCTTCATCAATACATTTCCCCAGCGGTATGTTGCGGAAATGTTCGTATAGAGACTTACGAACATACATATGATCATGAATGCAAGAATGAGTCCGCGGAATTTCTTGTTAGGACCCGTCTTGATCTTTTTGCCTGTTTTTCTTAGATCTTCTTCACTTGAAACGATGCTTGTGTAGGACATGATCTGACTGAGCATGTCGGAAAGTTTAACGCCCGCATCATGTATGTTTACGAATTTCTCCTCGTCATCCTCCATATCCGAAGACGGAGTTTTTACCGAGCTGTCGAGGATTCTTTTTACCTGTTCGCCGAAATCGCCGCCCACGGAAGCAAGGTATTTTTCCTTTGATGCAAATGCTTCCTCGACTCTTTTGCTGTTTCTTACCGCAAGCATGTAAAGAAGCATTGTTACGGCAAAAAGAGACAGCGACAGAAATGTCGTTATCATGAGCTGGATATAAGATGTTTTATAAAGATTCCAGTCGCTTTCCGTTACTATAAGATACCAGTCGTTGCCCGATTTGGTCGCGAAAAGATTTTCATAAACCAGAAAGCCCGATCTTACACGGCTTGTCGCAACGCCGTTTTTGCTTTTTACCAGCGAATAAATACCCGCATAATCGGGAAGTGCGGTATTTAATTTCTTTCCTATCAGAGTTTCGTCAACGCATCCCGCAATAACGCCTTCGTTGGTAACGATCACGGCATTGTTTGTACCTGCGCTGTACATCTGTGCGATGTGTTCCTGAATGTTCTCCATCGTGTAATCGACGGAAAGAACCGCATCACCGTCACTTAACATTACGGCTACCGTATAACAGATATCTCCTGTCATGGCATCCACATACGGCTCCGTAACATAGGGTTTTCCGTTATTCTTAACAGCTCCCGTGTACCAGCCTCTCTCATGTGCGACGTATTCTTCCGCATGTTCGAAATCCGGGATTATATCCCAGCCTATACCTGCGATATATACATTAAAAACACCTTTGTTTTCTTTTATGGTCTCTTCTTTTTTCTCATATATAAACTTCTCGAGTTTCTGTTTGTCGTCAAGATATTCTTCAGCTGAAAGCGCGATTTCCATCGTCAGATTTTCGGCCTCAAAAATCGTACTTTCGAGTTTGCCCGTTATGGATTCAAGCTGATAAATACCGGATTCTCTGGTCTGCTGATGCGTTTGTCTGAATACAATAAGGGTATTGGCAATCGTGACGGTTAAAAGCAAAATTGCTATGAGAATTATTATCCCTCTGTTGTGGTGCTTTTTCATGATAATACTCCGACGAAAACAGTTTCTTTTTGAATTAGAACATATCAAA
>CACZOG010000029.1 GCA_902782715.1 uncultured Lachnospiraceae bacterium
ATCTTTTATGATTTCGGCGGTTTTGCCTTAAGAGGAAGGATCTTCGTAAACAACATTTATACGATGGTCATCGTCTGCGTGATAATATCCGCGGCATTTACCGCAGTCGTACTTCTTTTTATCAAAAACGAGGCGTACAAAAAATGGTACAGTTACCTGATGATCGTTCTGATCATTGTACTGATCCCTTTCGGAAGCAGCATCATGTATCTTATGTCTTCGGGCGTGGAGTACCATCTTCTTATGAGAATGCACTGGGAGCTGTTCCTCGTGCTTGCGGTGGTTCTTTTTGAAAGAGTATTTGCCGCATATGAAAGCAGCAAAGACAGAATGAAATTTGTAAGAGCGATAGCGGTTATCTTAATGGCGCTTCTTTGTTACAATTTCTTCTTAATAGACAACATTGCGTATTTTAACCTTCAGCAGAAATATGAGAAAACATATGCATACTGCGTACGACTTCTTGACCGCATTGAACAGACAGACGGTTATTACAGAGGCATGCCGGTAGCTCTTGTAGGAAGGATCAGTAAGGACAGTTACCCCACGACCAATCTTACGGCTCCCATAACGGATAAGATTCAGGGAACCGATGAGGATTTCTTGATCTACAAGGGTGAACAGTACAGGGAATTCATGAAGAATTATCTCGGTGCGAGCGTTAATATTGTTGAGGGCGAGATCGTAGAGGATATGTATTTTTCGGAAGAATATTCGACCATGACTTCATTCCCCGACAAGGGAAGTATTAAAATAGTTAACGGAGTAATGTTTATCAAACTCGAATAGGTGGATTTATGAGCAGATTAACTGTGATCATTCCTTCTTTTAACGAGGAGGACAATATTGAGAATACTGCCAAAGAGATCTCTTCGGTGCTCGATGAGGCCGGAGTGGATTTTGATTTGCTTTTCGTTTCGGACGGTTCGACGGACAAGACTTTCGAAATGATAGAAACTCTTTCGAAAGCGGATAAAAGGATCGGCGGAATTCAGTTCTCGAGAAACTTCGGCAAAGAAGCGGCAATATTCGCGGGACTTGATTATGCAACGGGTGACTGCGTAGCGGTGATCGACTGTGATCTTCAGCATCCCCCCAAAACGCTGGTTGAAATGTACAGACTTTGGGAAGAAGGATATGAGGTGGTCGAAGGCATCAAATCAAAGCGCGGAAAAGAAAATCCTTTTTACCTTTTGTTCACGAAGATCTTCTACGGGATCATGAGTTCGTTAATGAAACTCAACATGAACAAAACCTCGGATTTCAAGCTCCTTGACAGAAAAGTCGTTAACGCACTTTTGGATCTTCCCGAGAGGAATACGTTCTTCAGGGCTTTAACATTCTGGGCGGGATTCAAAAGCACTTCGGTAACGTTTGACGTTGAACAAAGAAGAGCGGGTAAGAGCAAATGGTCCTTCTCGGGACTCGTAAAATATGCGATATCCAATACCACGTCTTTTACGACCGCTCCTTTAAAATTTGTATTCATACTCGGAATAATATTCATGCTTTTCTCGTTTGTACTCGGTGTGGAAACGCTTGTTAATTATTTCCTTCACATTGCGGCAGACGGTTTCACAACAGTCATTCTCCTTATCCTTATCGTGGGAGGCTGCATAAACATAAGTCTCGGAATAATGGGACATTACATTTCGAGGATCTATGAAGAAGTCAAAGGTCGTCCGAGATACATCGTTTCAAAAATAACGGGCGAGAAAGAATCGGAAAAATAAACGGATAAGATCCGATCGGAGATTATATTGAAAGAAAACGGCAGAGAACGACAACTGAATATGGAGGTCCTAAGGATCGCCGCCATGCTCATGATCATAATGCTCCATTACCTTGACAAAGGAGGAGTGCTCGGAGATTTCGCACTTAAGATGGGCATCAACAAAGATATCGCATGGCTTATCGAAGCGTTCTGCATGGGAAGCGTAAACATCTATGTTTTGATAAGCGGATATTTCCTTAGCAAGTCGGAATTCAGGATAAAAAAAGTCGTTATCCTCTGGGCACAGATACTTTTCTATTCTTGGCTGATCACCGTTGTTTATGCGATCGCAGCACACGGTGCGTTTAATTTCGAGAACGGGATTTACGATATCATTCCGCTCATAATGCCCGTAACCGGCGGACACTACTGGTTTGCGAC
>CACZOG010000030.1 GCA_902782715.1 uncultured Lachnospiraceae bacterium
TAATTTCTCAAGAAGAAATCTGACTAATAAGAATCTTGCGAATGATATCGACAAAGTCGTTCGTTCACACAATGTTCCAAAGGAACTTATCGAGATAGAGATCACCGAAACGAATGACGAATTCCCCATTGAAGTCCTTAAGAATTTTGTCGATTCGCTTCATGAACTCGGATATAAAGTAGCGGTCGACGATTTCGGCTGCGGCGCTGCATCATTAAGTCTTCTTCGTGAAGCGGATTTCGATACGCTTAAAATTGACAAGAGTTTTATTGACAATGCTTTTGAAAAAGATTTGACTATTCTCTCGCATATAGTTAATATGGCCAAGGCCATCAATATGAAGATCGTGGCCGAGGGTGTTGAAAACAAATGGCAGGAAGAAAAACTCCAGGAATTCGGAGTCGAAGTTGTTCAGGGATTCTTCTTTGACAAGGCTGTTCCCAAGGAGGAGATGGTCAAGAGGATCCAGAGAAAAGAGTACGAAAGAAAGTAAAAGATCAGTATTTTACAACGCTTACTTCTTTACCAACAAGGGCGGCTTCTTTGGAATCGTCATATAAAACCGTAAGGCGGCATTCGTCGTCTATACCGGTAACGAGAGCATATTCATTTTTGGAAGATCTGCCATAAGAATTGATCTTTACATATTTTCCGATGAGATTGGAATGCTTGCGGTAGCCCTCAAGGAAGGTTTTATCATCCGCTTCTTTGAGATAATGATAAAAATATTCGATGAACTTTACGCAGAGCAGGTTTTTAAGATTATCGACGGGCTTACCGTCCGATATGAGATAACCTGCTTTGTTTTTTATTTCCGAGGGAAGTTTTCCGCTGAAGGGATAGATGTTTATTCCGATACCCGTGATAACATATTCGGGATATTCTTCCTCGAGTGAACCGAAGGTTTCCGTAAGGATTCCCGCAACTTTTTTATCACCGTAAAAAATATCATTTACCCATTTGATCGTAACATCGATATCAAGAACATCCTTAACCGCCAGAACGAGTGATTCCGCTGCGATACATGTGATCGCCGTGGCTTTCGAAAAAGGTATCTCCGGGTGGGTAAGCAGACTTATATAAAGACCGGTATCTTTAGGAGAGAAGAAAACCCTTCCTTTTCTTCCTCTTCCTTCGGTCTGAGAATCGGCGATAACGAGAATATCCCCGTCTGCGTTCTCCTTTGATAAAAGGTTCTTCGCAACATCATTCGTGGAAGTCACTTCGTCGAATACGAAACATTTCGGAGCTTCTTTAAGCCCGGAAAGATGCGATCCGATAAAAGATGCATTCACGCAGTCAAGCGAGGTATTAAGCCTGTACCCCCGGTTTGTGACGGAATCGATATCATAACCTTCCTCACGAAGGCTTTTTATGATCTTCCATATTCCTGCTCTTGTAATATAAAGCCTGTCGGCTATATCCTGTCCCGAAAGGTAGCTGTTTGCGTTTTCTTTCAGAAGTCTTAAAACTTTTTCCTTGGATTCACTCATTTTCTTTTAATTGTAAACTTTTCTGCGTATTTGGTTGACGTTCCCATTTCCGTATTGTAAACTTCAGAACTGAAATTGTAAACCGATTTCCTTATTTTCTTACCTGAAAGGACACAAACAGATGAAAAAAACGGAAGAACCCGGAAATAAAAAAACAGGCCGTATAGCAACAATTACAATTACGCGCGTTGCTCTGGCGACTGCCGTAATATGTGTGCTCGGACCTCTTTCAATCTATATTCCGATAAGCCCCGTGCCGATTTCGCTCGGAATCCTCGGAATCTTTTTTGCAGCATATGTAAACGGCTGGCTCTGGGGAACGGCAAGCTGTATTCTTTATATTTTAATAGGGTTTGCAGGGGTTCCGGTATTTGCGGGATTTACGGCAGGCGCGCATAAACTTCTCGGACCCACGGGAGGATACATTATAGGATACATTCCCCTGGCTTTAACTGCAGGATTATTCATAGAGAAATTCGGCAAAAAAATACCGCTGCATATTGTCGGAATGATTCTCGGCACGGCGATTTGCTACGCACTCGGTACCGCGTGGCTTGCACTGTCGGCGGGAATGAGTTTTAATGCTGCTCTCTGGGCCGGAGTTATTCCTTTTATTCCCGCAGATCTTGTAAAAATGGTGATTGCGGTTTCCGTTGGAATACCTGTAAGAATCGGAATAAGAAAAGTTTCGGGTTCACAGGCTAACGCATAAAAATTTTTTTGATAAAAGAATATCGGGGTGCCCGATACCCGTCCGGGTGTCGGGCATTTTTGCGCTTTTTAACCTGTTCGGATGCATGGTTTTTTTGAACTTTTTTCATAATGACAGTTTTGGGGAAATCGTGGTATAATAATTAAGATTATGGCACTGCGCATATTTATAAAAAAAGATTAAATGGGGGGCTAAATGACACCGTTTGAAAAATATGGAAAACTTCATGTTGAAGGCAAAAATCTCGTTAACGAAAGAGGAGAAGTTGTACAGTTAAAAGGTATCAGTACGCACAATCTCAATGTGTATCCCGAATATATTAACGAAGAGGCTTTCAAACAGTTCAGAGACGAATATAAAGTTACGATAATGCGTTTCGCAATGTATACCGGATTCGCTGACGGATTTAAAGGTTACGCGGATTCCGACGATGCTCACAGAAAAGAACTCGAAGACATCATGCTTAAGGGCGTTGACATCTGTCGAGATCTCGGACTCTACTGCATGATAGACTGGCATGTTCTTTTGGACTACGATCCCAACATGCATACGGATATGGCAATCAGATTCTTTAAGACGATCTGTCCGAAGTTAAAAGACTACGACAACGTTATCTATGAAATCTGCAACGAGCCCAACATGAACCTTGAGACCAAGGAAGAAGTTACATGGGATCAGATAAAACATTATGCGAGACAGGTGATCCCCGTGATCAAAGAGATCGACGATACAAAGGTTATCATTGTGGGTACCACGATCTGGTCACAGGGTGTTGACGAAGCGGCTGACGCTCCTCTTACAGAGTACGATAACTTAATGTATACGCTTCATTTCTATGCAGATACACACAGAGACAGGATCAGAGATAAACTTAAATACGCAAGAAAGAAAGACCTTCCGGTATTCGTAACCGAATTCGGTGTCGGACATGCGAACGGCGACGGTGAGATCAATGATGAAGAGTCAAAGAAATGGATCGATCTTTTGAATGAAGAGAAGATCAGTCACATTATCTGGAATCTTTCCAACAAGGCGGAGACATCTTCGATCTTAAGACCGGAATGCAAGAAGGCTTGCGGTTTCACGGACGACGATCTGTCGGAATGCGGAAAGAGAATGAAAGACATAATGGCTAAATAAAAGGGGAACGCGATGTCCTACATGGCATTGTATCGTAAATTCAGACCTCAGACTTTTGACGAAGTAAAAGGTCAGGATGCGATAGTCACTACACTTAAAAATCAAATAATACAGAACCGTATCGGACATGCGTATCTTTTCTGCGGAACCAGAGGAACGGGTAAAACGACACTCGCAAAGATCATGGCCAAAGCCGTAAACTGCGAGCATCCCGTCAACGGAAATCCGTGTCTCGAATGTGAGACATGCAAGGCGATCGCCAACGGCACATCCCTTAACATGATCGAGATGGATGCCGCATCAAACAGCGGTGTCGATAACATAAGGGAACTTATCAGGGAAGTTGAGTACAGACCCACAAGGGGAAAGTACAAAGTATATATAATCGATGAGGCACACAACCTTTCGGGAGAAGCGTTCAATGCTCTTTTAAAAACACTCGAAGAGCCGCCCGAGCATGTTATCTTCATACTTGCAACGACAGAAGCACATAAGATCCTCGTTACGATCATGTCGCGCTGTCAGAGATATGATTTCAAGAGGATCCCGCTTGAGACCATCATGGCAAGAATGCGTGAACTTACCGACAGAGAAGGAGTTTCGGCATCGGATGATGCTCTGCGCTATGTTGCAAAAGCTGCCGACGGATCGATGCGTGACGGCTTGTCGCTTCTCGATCAGTGCATAGCATTTTATCCCAAGGAAGAACTGACCCTTGACAAGGTGCTTGTTTCACTCGGCGCGGTCAAGACTGATATATACAGTAAAATATTCAACGATGTCGTTTCACAGAATGTTACGGCAGTCATAAAAGATCTTGAAGAAGTTGTTGTTTCGGGAACCGAGATCGGCAGATTCGTTGCCGATTTTACATGGTATTTAAGAAACATCATGATCATCAAAAGTTCCGATGCTCCGGCAGAGATCCTCGATGTCACATCCGAGAGTTTCGCCGAGATGAAAGCCGATTCCGAAAAGATCGAATTATCCACGGTAATGAGATTCATAAGGATTTTAGCAGACCTTACGGGGGCGTTAAAGCTTACCACGCAGGGCAGGATCCTTACGGAAATGACTCTCATAAAACTGTGTACGCCGCAGATGGACAGAAAGCCCGAAGCGGTTATGGACAGGATAAGAAACATAGAAAAAAGACTCGAAACGGGTGCTTTTGTGGTATCCGGCGTAACATCTGACAATGCGCTCGAGGCGGTATCTCCGATAGAGGAAAAGATTGAACTTCCCGAAGCGATCCCCGCAGACATTCAGCAGATCTCCGATGAGTGGAGTTCGATCACCGACAATGCGCAGGCTCTGATGAAGGGCTGGATGAGCAAGGTCGAATGCTCAATGGATGCTTCGAAACCAAACGTGCTCATTCTTGTGTGCAAGATGAAAAACGCGTATGACGGA
>CACZOG010000031.1 GCA_902782715.1 uncultured Lachnospiraceae bacterium
ACAGGCCATTACAACGAGTGATGTTACCGCGCCGACACTGATGTCGATGCCTCCGGCTATCATTACGATGGTAAGACCGCAGGATACGATGATCAGGCTGGCATTGTCGTTTAACATGTCAAACACCTGCTGGGCATGTAAGAATCCGCCCTTTAAAAGAAGCATTGCCAGCAGATACATACCTACAAAAATGCATATTGTGATAGTCATTAAAAGCTGAGTATCCGTAAGCGGTTCCCTGCGAAAGTTTTTAGTCTTCTTCATATTACTGGGCTCCTTTCACTGATACTTTTTTGCGGTTTTTCATATGCGTCATAAGCTTCTCGAATTTAGCCTTGATAACAGGTGATCCGATCACTACAAGGATGATGATGACTATTGCCTTGTAAGCTTTAACGTCGGTTGAAGAAACCTTCATTGCGTAAAGTGTTATTGTAAGCATCTGGATTACATATGCTCCGATGATACTTCCGCTTATCTTGAATTTACCGCCTCCGAGTGAGTTGCCTCCGATCGCAACCGCAAGGATCGTATCCATTTCAACGTCCAGAAGGAGTGTTTCGTGGTTGATGAGTCCGAGACGGCTTACTCCGATCGTTCCTGCTACTGCCACGCAGAGACCGAGGATCATGAAGGATAAAAGTTTAATGAATGTGGAATTGATACCGTTAAGTCTTGCTGCGCTTCCGTTGATTCCGACGGACTGTGTAAAAAGTTCGAGGGATGTAAAATGGAAGACCAGTTTAAAGATGATCGCTACGGCGATAACTATAAGAACCGGTGTGGGAATGGGAATTCCGGGGATAAAACTTCCGATACCGGAAATGATGGGTGAACTGACTGTCGGTGTTGCACCTCCGTTTATCCAGTAAGCTATCGAACGTCCGCATGTATATAGAATTAACGTCGCTATCATCGGCTGTATCTTAAATACCGAAACCAGTGTTCCGTTAAACGATGCAAAGATCACTGCAACAAGGCATGCCATAAGGAAGCCTAAAAGTACGATCGGTGCGTTTATAACGCTTGCGGATTTTAATACTTTTACAAAAGCACTTCCCGCGATCGCTGCCATGGCGCCGACCGAAATATCCTGTCCGCCGCAGGCTGCCGTAACGAGTGTCATTCCCATTGCAAGAACGGCAAGTTCGCTTGCGCCGTTAATGATACTTATAAGGTTTCCCGCAAGAACGATGTTTCCGTCATTATTGTGCTGGATGGCGATACTGAAGAATGACGGATCCCTTATAATGTTAAATACTACAAGGAGTGCAATTGCTATAACGGGGATCGTAAGCTGTCCGAGACCGCCTTTAAAGATCTTTTTAAAAAATTTCTTTATTCCAGTGAGGAAGTTTTCATTTTCATTATTCATTTTTAGCCTCTCCTCCCGCAATAGTTTTCATTACCTGAGCCTGATTCAGATCCTTGCCTTTTAATTCTCCGACGATATGTCTGTCACGCATTACAATGAGTCGTGAACATGTACGAAGCATTTCTTCTACTTCGGAAGAGATAAACGTTACGCTTACTCCGTCTTCCGCAAGTTTAAGAACGAGTTTCTGGATCTCAAGTTTGGTTCCGACATCGATACCTCTCGTAGGCTCATCGAGGATAAGATAATCGGGATGCGTCAGAAGCCATCTTGCAAGAATTACTTTCTGCTGATTTCCGCCGCTCAAAGAACCGATGGGTGTTTCGCGGCTCGCTGTTTTTATATTCAAAACCTTAATGTATTCATCCGCAAAAGCTTCAGCTTCGCTGCGGCTAATCGGTTTAAAGAATCCTTTCATTACCTGTAAGGCGAGAATGATATTCTCTCTTACACTGAGTTCGGCGATTATGCCGTCCCTCTTTCTGTCTTCGGCAAGGTATCCGATTCCGTGCTTCATGGCATCGATCGGTTTGGTGATCTTAACGGGTTCGCCTTTGATCTTTATCTCTCCGCCGTTAACCTTGTCGGCACCGAATATCGCTCTTACGCTCTCGCTTCGACCTGAACCGAGAAGTCCGGTAAATCCGTTAACTTCGCCTTTGTGAATCTCAAAGTCGAACGGAAGCGCATCGCTTGACGAAAGACCTTTTGCTTCATAAAATACTTCTTTATTTTCAATTTCTTTTTCTTCAATTTCTCCGAGATTGCTAAGTTCATCGAGTTCCTTACCAATCATTTTTGAAACGAGTTCAACCTGAGGAAGATCTTCAATCAAGTATTCTCCCACCAGTTCGCCGTTTCTTAAGACCGTAATACGGTCGCATACCTCATAAACCTGTTCCAGGAAATGGGTTACAAATATAATTCCTACTCCCTGACTCTTAAGATCCCTCATAAGGTCAAAAAGCATATTAACTTCTTTGTCATCAAGTGACGATGTAGGCTCGTCAAGAATGAGAACCTTACATTTCATATCAACCGCTCGTGCGATGGCAACCATCTGCTGAACAGCCAGTGAACAGCTTCCGAGCTGCTGTGTGCTTCTTGCGGGAATTCCGAGTTCATCAAGCAGTTTGGCTGCAAGTTTTTCTCTTGTTCTGCGGTTTACCAGAATGCCTTCCTCACGACCGATGAACATATTCTCGGCTACAGTAAGATTAGGGCATAATGTGATCTCCTGATACACCGTACTGATACCGTTATTCTGTGCATCCTGAGGGGAACGAATGGAAATCTTCTCGCCCTCGACGAAGATCTCTCCGCCGTCCATCTGATATACACCGGTCAATACTTTTATAAGTGTTGATTTTCCCGCACCGTTTTCTCCCATAAGTGCATGAATCTCACCTTTTCTTAAGGTGAAATCCACATTACTTAACGCCTTCACTCCCGGAAAAAGCTTATCTATATTACGCATTTGCAGCAAGGTATTATCTTGCATGGCTTTTCCTCCCGTTATCAAAAACCGCAGCCGGGACTCCCGACTGCGGTTTTTGGTCTGTAAAATTTATTATTCACCTAAACCATATGTATCAATATCAGCATCGGTAATTGTCTTTGCATCAAAGCCTTTTTCTTCATTAATGATTTTCTTTGTTGAAGTTGATGTCTTGCCCTGAATTAAATCACTGATGATCTGTGCCTGGAAAGGAGAACACTGTCCGTCGTAGTTCCATGCACCAGCCTTTAATTCTCTGAGTGCCCACTTGTTGCAGTCAAAGCCCATTACGATAACGTCGCCGTTTACACCATGTGTAATACCTGCTTCGTCGAGAGCTGCAACAGCACCCTTAGCCATACCGTCGTTCTCAGCGTAGATTACGTTGAAAGCATCACCGCTGTTAATAACGGATTCAACAATCTTCTTGGCTTCTGCTTCGTCCCATGTAGCTGTCTGCTGAACAACACAGTTCATCTTGCCTGCATCGAACTGAGCCTGAAGAGCACCTGTACGTCCGATCTGAGCATCAGAACCCATAGCACCCTGAATGTGGATTACATTGTATTCAGGAAGGTTCTGGCTGAGTAACCAGTTAACTGCTGTGTCGCCTTCTGCGCTCATGTCAGAAACAACTGCTGCTTCGTAAAGACCTTCGTCAACATCGATCATACGGTCGAAGAGGTAAACCTTGATTCCTGCTTCCTGAGCTTTCTTAAGAACTTCGTCCCATCCTGTTGTCTCTGCTGCAGAGATAAGAAGATAGTCAACGCCTTCTGTAATGAAGCCCTGAGCTGCCTGGAGCTGCTCGTCATTCTTAAGGCTGTAAGCTGTCTTTAACTCATAACCGTTAGCCGTTGAGAAAACTGCTTCCATATCCTTAACGTTAGCTTCACGATAACCGGATTCTGAAGGAGGGTTATTAACAACGCCTACCTTGATGACTCCTGCCGAAGCTGTTGTAGCTGTAGCAGCTGTACCTGTGGATCCTGTGCTGCTTGTTGTTGATGTAGAACCGCCGCTTGTGCAGGCACTAAATAACAAACTTGCCATGAGTGATCCAACCAAAACCAATGAACCAAATTTTTTCTTCATCATCTTTGATTTTTCCTCCTTTATTATAGTCGTTTGCGACTGTTTGACTGTATGATATCGCAGCGCCCTGTTAAGGTAAATCAAGGTTCGTTTCGTCTTGGTTGAAAATAATATTATGTTTTTACCGATGTATTAAAAAAAGTTAATTTTCGTTTTATTCAGGTTGATTTTGATACTGCATGCGGTATTCGGAAGGCGTCAGACCCGTATTTTTCTTGAAAATATAACTGAAATAGTGCGAGTCGTTATATCCCGTTTCTTCCGCAACCTGCGAACTTCTTAAATTGGTGGTCCGAAGAAGTTCTTTTGCTTTGTTTAATCTTAAGTAAATGAGATACTCCGTAAATGTCTGTCCCGCATGCTGTGAGAACACAGTCGAAAAACGGCTCTTGCTCATATTGACCGCTTTCGCAACATCCTGAAGCATGAGATTGGGATTGCGGTAATTCTCAGACATATAAAGTTTCGCTTCGTTTATTATGGAAGGAACTTTGGTCTCATCCGCAACTTCGCCCATTTCCCTTACGCCTAAAATGATCGCCTTATCATCCGTTCTGTCCGCAAGAAGGTGTCTTATGTGTCTCGCGCTCTTGAAACTGTTTAATATCTTCTCGGGATTATCGACGATCTCTCCGATTCCCAAATGTATTCCGCTGCACTCGGCTCTCTCGAGTTCGCTCGCAAGCGATGCGGCAAAAGCATATGCTCTCTCTTCCGCATCCTCGGCCGTATCTCCGACTGCCAGAAGTCTGGTTCCGGTTCTGCTCGCCGATGCCTGAACTATTCCGCCGCTGCTTTCAGCAAGTGCGGCTGCTGCCTCCTGACCTTTTTCCACGGGTGAAAAAGCAGCATCAACAACAGCATAAAAAGGAGCGGGCAGGCTGCATCCCATGGAAGCGAGCTGAGTTAAAACATCATGTGCGTCCTTTTCAGAAGCCTCATCCGAGAAAAGCGATCCGACAAGCTTTTCTTTTAAAAGTCTTCCGCCCGTTTCCATTCGTGCACGAAGACTTGCTGCATGCTCTAACGTTTTTCTTTCTTCTTTTAACTGTGCGCTCACCTTATCGAG
>CACZOG010000032.1 GCA_902782715.1 uncultured Lachnospiraceae bacterium
AAGGACAGCCTGACTGTAACGGCCGATCGACTCTTTTTGACGGAGTTCCCTGGGTCAGGGGATCGGGAACAAGAGACATGTGCGTTTTCGAGGCTCCCCGTGAAGCGGGTGTTTATGTTGGAGAACTTGACCTTGATCAGCTTCGCGCACACAGAAACGGGGATATCATGGGAGATAAATACAGACATCCCGAAGGTTATTCGATTCTGTCCGATGTTAACGCAAAAGGCGTTATCGGCGGGGGCTTTGTTCCGTGGTAAAAGACAGATACGCAGTTCTTCATTTAATTGACTACAACATCCCTTAATAGTATAATCTAATAAGCAGTAAAAAAGGGGGACAGCCATGGCACTTTATGAATCAGGAGAGATGTATCTCGAGACAATTCTCGTTTTATATAAAAGAGGAATGGAAAAGGTCAGAGCCATTGACATCGTTAAGAAACTGAATTATTCCAAACCCAGTGTGAGCATTGCTCTTTCGAACCTTAAGAAAGAAGGATACGTTACCGTTGATGCGAACGGAACGATTGAGTTCACCGATGAAGGCGAGAAGATAGCCAAGAAAATATACGAAAGACATACGGTTTTAAGTCAGCTGCTCACGGAACTCGGTGTTTCGCCGAAAACGGCATCGGAGGATGCGTGCAGAATAGAACATGTTATCTCGGATGAGACTTTTAAAGCAATAAAAAAACATTATAAAAACAATGCTTCCAAATAAAACGGAAGCATTTTTAATCTTTTATGACTATTTTCGGAGGATGAGATGAAAAAAGGTTTAGACAAGAGGATCATATTTTTGATAGTGCTGTTTATTCTGGGACTTGCCTGTTTCATTATAAATGCAAAGGCTGATATAAACGCACTCATACCGGCCATAGCACTGTTTGTGATGGGACTGGTCCTTCTTATAAAAGGCGGCGACTGGTTCGTGGACGGAGCAAGTTCGATAGCCGAGAAATTTAAGGTTCCCGAGATGCTTATCGGTGCAACCGTAGTTTCCATCGGAACAACTCTTCCCGAAGTCATGGTTTCCGCGCAGGCGGCAGCAAAAGGAAACGGAGCCATTTCATACGGTAACGCGATAGGGTCGATCATATGCAATGTGTCTCTGATAGCGGCTATTACTCTCGCGGTTAAGCCTGCAAAAGCAGACAGAAAATCAATGATAATACCTGTTGTTTTCT
This sequence comes from uncultured Lachnospiraceae bacterium, assembly GCA_902782715.1. Taxonomy (GTDB): domain Bacteria; phylum Bacillota; class Clostridia; order Lachnospirales; family Lachnospiraceae; genus UBA3766. The sequence continues at coordinate 1,190 of CACZOG010000032.1, forward strand.
TTTTCTCGGCAGCAGGTCTTTATGCGTTCACCGCATATGTGACAGGCAATTTTACGAGAACCACGGGTATCGTTCTTCTTTGCATGTTCGTTGTTTACATGGTGATAACGGTCATAAGCGCTTTGAAACAAAAGAGCGCTCCTGCATCTGAGGAACCGGAAGAAAAAGCAGAAGAAACTTCGGTTCTTACCGCAATCGTTCTTTTGATCTTCGGTGCAGCCATAATCGCTTTCGGTGCAACGCTTTTGGTTGACAACGGAATCATAATCGCCACAAAGATAGGCGTGCCGAGTTCGGTTATCGCACTTACATTCGTGGCTCTGGGAACATCGCTTCCCGAACTGGTAACCGCGATCACATCCCTGGTAAAAGGACACGGTTCGCTTTCTTTGGGAAATGTTATAGGAGCCAATATCTTTAATCTGGTTCTTGTAAGCGGACTTGCGATCACGATCAAACCTTTTGAAGTACCGAGTGAGAAACTGTTCTTAAACACAGGTCTTAATTCATCACTCGTTCTTGACATACCTTTAATGCTTTTCGTAATGCTCTTCCTTACGCTTCCCGCACTTATCAAAGGAAAGCTTTACAGATGGCAGGGTGTGGTACTTCTTCTTTTGTATGCAGCATTCTGCGTATTCCAGTTTGTCGCATAATCAGGCAGGTTTAGGGTTTTTTAGGAGGGTTACATTATGAGTATTGACGTTTCAAAAATGCCGAAACTCGGGTTTGGTTTGATGAGATTACCCGAGAATGACGGCGTGATCGATCTCGATCATGTATGCAGAATGGTTGATATGTATATGGAGAGCGGTATGAATTATTTCGATACCGCATATGTTTACCATTCGGGCAAATCGGAATGCGTTGTAAAGGATGCACTCTGCAAACGCTATGACAGGGATAAATTCATGCTCGCCACAAAACTCCCTGCATGGGAGATAAAATGTTCTGAAGACAGAGACAGGATTTTTAACGTGCAGCTTGAAAGAACAGGTGCCGGATATTTCGATCTGTATCTTTTACACAGTATAGAAGACGGTTCTAACTACGAAACATACGAAAAGTATGACTGTTTCAGATGGGGAATGAAGAAAAAAGAAGAGGGCCTTATCAAACATTTAGGATTCTCTTTCCACGGTTCACCCGCTCTTTTAAAAGAAGTTCTCGACAAACATCCCGAAATAGAGTTCGTTCAGATCCAGCTTAATTATGCCGACTGGAACAATCCTATCGTAAGAAGCGGCGAACTTTACAATATTCTCGCAGAGCGCAAGATCCCCATTATTGTTATGGAACCTATCAAAGGCGGTACTCTTGCAAATCCTGCAGACAAGATAAAGGATGCGTTAAAAGAAAACATTCCCGATTCTACACCTGCGGAAGCAGCACTTCGTTTTGTAGGTTCTCTTGACGGAGTTATGACCATTCTTTCGGGAATGTCATCCGAAGATCAGATGAGAGAGAATATCGCAACTTTTACGAATTTTAAGAAACTCACCGATTCAGAGCAGGAAGGAATCGACAAAGCAGTTGCGATCATGAGAGATATCGCACTTATCGGATGTACATCCTGCAGATACTGCTGCGACGGATGTCCGAGTTCGATTCCCATTCCGGATATTTTCAGAGCTCTCAATACGGTTAAGTTATATAATGAAGAATTCCGTCCTCAGATGTTCTATAACGGAGTTACTCAGGGCAAAGGAAAAGCTTCGGACTGTATAGGATGCGGTCAGTGCGAGGGAGTATGCCCGCAGCATCTTAACATCATCGAACTTATGGAAAGTGCCAAAGAACAATTCGATTCGGGCAAGTTCTCAAGATAAAAGGGTACAAAAAAAGTACCAACCCCATGGCTTCAATGTCCACAAAATTAGTACTTAGTGCGCGATCAGGGGCTCGAACCCTGGACACCCTGATTAAGAGTCAGGTGCTCTACCAACTGAGCT
>CACZOG010000033.1 GCA_902782715.1 uncultured Lachnospiraceae bacterium
ATCGATAAAGGGCTCCATACCGTATTCTTCGATCTGCTCTTTACCGTTTAAACCAAGGAGTTTTTCAACTTCAAGTTCTACGGGAAGACCGTGGGTGTCCCAGCCTGCTTTTCTCGGAACCATATAACCCTTCATTGTACGGTATCTGGGAATCATATCCTTAATGACACGTGTAAGAACATGTCCGATATGGGGCTTTCCGTTAGCCGTGGGCGGTCCGTCATAAAAAGTATATGTGGGGCCTTCCTTTCTGTTTTCCATACTTTTTCTGAAAATATCATTCTCTTTCCAGAAATTCTCAACTTCTTTTTCTCTTTGGACGAAATTTAAATCTGTCTCGACCTTGTTGTACATAACAAAACTCCTTTATATAAAAATGCCTAAAAACAACTATTTATTATAGCATTCGCGCTCATTTATGTAAAGATTCGCTGACATCACTTTGTTATGTTTGTGGATATGTAAGTCAAACATCTTGATATTTTGATTTTTTTATAATAAACTATTCATACAAATATGTAACGGCTAACATATTGTATATTTCTACATACTGGTAAGGAGGAAAAATATCATGGCTTATGTTATCAGTGATTCATGCGTAATGTGTGGTGCTTGTGCAGCTCAGTGTCCCGCTGAAGCTATTGCTGAAGGAGACGGAAAGTACGTTATCGATGCTGACAAGTGTCTTGATTGCGGAAGCTGCGCTGACGGATGTCCCGCCGGTGCTATCGAGCAGGCATAATTAATATTAATTAAAAAAAGAAAGGCAATTCGGTTTTCCGAGTTGCCTTTTTTATATTTCTTTGTAAAAACCCCGAAGGGCTTGTGGCTTTTATGCCTGTTCTTCCTTAAGCTGACTCTTATCCATATCCCTGAACTGAGTATACTTGGGAAGCCAGAGAAGAGGAACATCTCCGATGGGGCCGTTTCTCTGCTTGGCGATGATGACCGTCGCTTTCATGATCTCGTCTTCGCTTCGCTCTCTGTCGATGAACATTACGACATCGGCATCCTGCTCGATCGCACCCGATTCACGAAGGTCGGAAAGCTGAGGTCTGTGATCCGATCTGTCTTCAACCTTACGTGAAAGCTGTGACAAAGCGATGATCGGAACGCCCAGTTCTCTCGCGATCGCTTTTAAGGATCTTGAGATCTCGGATACTTCGTTCTGTCTGGATTCGGCTTTTCCGCTTCCCGACATAAGCTGAAGGTAGTCGATGATGATCATGTCGAGACCTTTTTCGAGCTGCTGTTTACGGCATTTCGAACGAAGTTCGGGTATTGAGATACCCGGTGTGTCATCGATCACAAGGTATGATTTTCCGACTGTTTCAGCTCCTTCGATAAGCGAAGCCCATTCCGTATCTGCAAGATTACCCGTTCTTAAATGCTGGGAATCAACATGGGATTCCTGGGCTAAAAGACGGTTAACCAGCTGTTCCTTGCTCATTTCCAGTGAAAATATCGCAACATGTTTCTTTTCAACGGATGCAACATGAATGGCAATGTTAAGTGCCAGAGCCGTTTTACCCATTGAAGGACGCGCAGCAAGTAAAATTAAGTCCGAAGGCTGGAAACCTGTGGTCTTATAATCGAGATCCGTAAATCCCGATGCAATACCGGTAACCGTTCCATCGGTATTGTGCGCTTTTTCGATCATTTTAAGGGAGTTCATTACTATCTCGCTGATAGGAACGAAATCCTCGGTGTTTCTTTTCTGAACAATGTCGAATATCGATTTCTCCGTGGAATCGAGAAGTTCGGACATGTCCTGTTTTCCTGCGTAACTTTTGGATATTACTTCCTCGCAGGACTTTATCAAACGTCTTCTGACGGATTTCTCATATACGATCTTGCAGTGATGCTTGATTCCCGCGGACGTTGTAGCTATGTCCATAAAAGAATTGATCTTTTCCGCGGAATACGTTTCTTCGGGAAGGTTTGTTTCACGAAGTTTATCCTGAAGAGTTACAAAATCCAGAGTGATCTTGTTGTTATACATGTTGATCATGGTATCAAAGATCACGCCGTGCTCTTTAAGATAAAAATCGTCCCCCGTTATCATCTCAGCTGCCGTGATGGCAACTTCCGGATCTATGAGAATCGAGCCCAAAATACTCTTTTCGGCTTCCAAATCCCTCGGAAGATTCTGTGTTACCAAAGCTTCTTCCATTTTCTATACCACCTGTTATTTTATTTGGATCGTTCGGATTTATTACTCCGAATCAACTTCGATGCCAAGTTCTGCATTTACCTGTGTGTGAAGTTTAACGTTTACCGAGAAACTTCCGACGCTCTTGATGGCATCTTTCATGACAATCTTCTTTTTGTCTATGTCAATATTGTGCTGTTTTTTTAATGCATCGGCGATTTCCTTTGCGGTGATCGAACCGAATGTTCTTCCGCCTTCGCCTGTTTTGATCTTTACGTTTACCTTGATGCTTTCAAGCTTTGCCGCAAGTTCTTTTGCATCAGCAAGCTGCTGAGCCGCTATCTTCTCCTGATTTGCTTTCTGGAGTTTAAGGTCGTTCATATTGGCATTTGTAGCCTCAACACCAAGTTTCTTGGGAATTATGAAATTCCTTGCATAGCCGTCATTTATTTCTACCATATCCCCTTTTTTGCCGTGGGGTTTAACATCCTGTAACAGAATAACTTTCATTTGAGTCCCTTCTTTCGCGTAAATTAGATTTCTTTATTGTCGATCATCGAATCGAGTATTGCTTTAAGTTTGTCAATGGCTTCATCCACGGATATTCCCTCAAACTGAGCGCCCGCAACATTCATGTGGCCGCCTCCGCCGAGTTTCTCCGTAACAACCTGAACATTAAGTTCGTCGATCGAACGCGCACTTAAATATACCTTGCCCTGATACTCGGTAAATACGAAACTTGCCTTGATCCCGTTAATGTTCAAAAGCTCGTTGGCGGTCTGTGCAGCCACTATCGTAGGACTCTGACAGCCTGCGGCATCGCAGACGGAGATCGCATAATCGTTTCTGTAAATATTCGTATCGTTTATGGTTTTTGCTTTTGCAAGATACTCGGAAGCATCTTCTCTGAAAAGCTTACGTACTCTTGTAACATCGGCACCGCTTCTTCTTAAGTAAGCAGCCGCCTCGAATGTTCTGACACCGGTCTTGGTCATGAAATTGCTTGTATCGATCATGATTCCGGAATAAAGCGCATCCGCTTCAATGCCCGAAAGTTTAACTCCTTCATCGATATACTGCAAAACTTCGGCAACCATTTCGCTGGCCGACGATGCATAAGGCTCTACATATGAGAGTGTTGCATTGTCGATGATCTCCTCTCCCTGTCTGTGATGGTCGAGTACGACGATCGCCTTAACGTATTTGAGTATCTCGGCACATTCGGAAATGGAAGGCTTATTGGTATCAACAACAACCAAAGCCGCATTGTTTCCGACTGTAGCAAGAGCCGTTTCGGAATTGACAAGCATTCCGGCATACTGCTCATTGTTTGCAAAAAGATTGACCAGAGGTCTTAAAGAAGGTGTTACCTCATTAAGAATGATACAAGCCTTCTTATCGAGTGCCTTGGCAATACAGTAAACACCTATTGCCGAACCGAAACTGTCGACATCTGCCAGACGATGACCCATGATAAAAATCTGATCCTTGTTAACAAGAATCTCTCGTAACGCCTGTGCTTTAACTCTGGCTTTAACCCTGGTATTCTTCTCTGAAGACTGACTCTTTCCGCCGTAATACTGAACGTTTCCGGGGGATTTGATAACAGCCTGGTCTCCGCCTCGACCGAGTGCGAGATCGATCGCCGCTCTTGCGAATTCGGAATTCTGGCTGTATGTAAGACCGTCGAGTCCGATACCGATACTGAGTGTGATCGGTCTTTCGTTTCCGATACTTACCGTCTTGATCTCTTCGAGAATATCGAACTTGGATTCTTTTAATTCGGCAAGGGATCTTTTCCTTAAGACAAGCATGTATTTGTCTTTTTCTGTCTTTCTTACGATACCGTCAAGTGACGAAATACACTGCGTGATCTTTCTGTCGACCAAAGCAAGAAGGAGTGAACGACGAACGTCGTCAACATTCTCCAAAGCTTCCTCATAGTTGTCTATGTAGATCATTCCGACAACCACGCTCTGATCGTCGAGTTCCTTAAGGGCGATCTTCAAAGCCGTTTCATCAAAAAGGTATAATCCGTAAAGAAAATCATCGGTCTCGGATTCCTCGAGGAATCTGCTGTTCTTAACCATGTTTTCGATACTGATCCTCTTTAAATTGGCTCTGAATTCTCTTGATTCGAATGAAACTCCGATCTCTTTTTCCTTTTCTTCAAAAGGAAATACCTCATCGTTGATCTCCTCGAAATAATTAGAGATCGCTTTTCCGAAGCCTCTTTCATTGCCTATGACCTTTTCGAATTCTTCGTTGGTCCAGACTATCTTTCCTCTATGGTCCAGCAATGCATGAGGGAGATTGAGTTCTTTTAAGATCTGCTTCTGTACCTGACCGTATTCGGTGGCAAAACTGACCATTTCATCGATCAAAAACTGACGGAAATAAATCCACATAAAAAGGATTCCGACAAAATAGATGATCAAAAAGATCGATATAACCAATCCGGAAATAATGCTCAGAAAATAAATCGGAATATTGATGAACAAAAGAATCAATCCGAAAGAAAGAAGAAGTGTAAAGTATATCTTTAATTTACCCTTTACTTTAACTTTTTTTGCCATTTCCAAAACCTCGTACGATTTCAAGTTAACCCAAAGTTATTTGTATTATAGCACTTTTATCGGGTATATTCCATTACAACATATTGTGTCTGAGCCGTTTTTGAGAACAAAAAAAGGAATGCAGTTCTGCACTCCTTTTTTATGAATTCAAGTTAAATTAATCTACTGTGTAAGGCATTAATGCAACGTGACGTGCTCTCTTGATAGCAGCTGTAAGTGCTCTCTGATGCTTAGCACATGTTCCGGTGATTCTTCTGGGAAGAATCTTTCCGCTTTCGGATACGTATCTTTTAAGCTTTGCTGTATCCTTGTAATCTATCTCGTTGTCTTTGCCACAAAATACGCAAACTTTCTTTCTTCTG
>CACZOG010000034.1 GCA_902782715.1 uncultured Lachnospiraceae bacterium
GTACAAGGAAATAAAAATATGCAACAAACAAAAACGTAATAAGCAGATCGGGTTTTATTTCCTCAACGGACGAAAGCATCTTCGGCATAAAAGCTATAAGCAGCGTGGAAAGGATCGCATATCTCATTCTTAACGCTCTTTTAACCATGTAGTAAGAAAGTACTGCAGTGCCGATATGTATAAGTGTCGAGAAAATATAAAGCGGATACACCGAAGGATGTATCTTAAGCAGTAATCTGCATATTAGAGCATAAAGATATGATGCAAACGTTGTATCCGGAAGTTTGGTCGTGTTTCCGAGTCCGTATTCATAAAAGATATTGTTGATATCTGCTCCGAGTTTTGATGTGATGATCATGATCCTTAAAAAGATCATGATAAGAACAACCAAAACAAGACCCACTATTTCGAACACCTTGGGAATGGCGGGGATCTGAAAAGAAGTGATTTTTTCAGGCAGTTTGGGGAACAGTATCTTATAGATAAGAATGATTAAAGCGGCGACTATAAATACGATGGCATACTTAAAAAGCACAGAAAGCATAACACTTCCGCCGGTCGAATCAGTAAGGCTGACGGAGTGTAAACCTATGCTGCAAAAAAATATCAAAGCAAATATCACATATATAGCATAATGATAAATGTTTTTCTTAGTTACCATCGACAATTAACCTTCCAGCAAAACTACGAAATGTACTTCTCAACGTTATATCTGGGTCTTCTCTTGACCTCCATGTAGATCTTACCGATGTATTCTCCGATAAGACCGACCGATATAAGCTGAACACCACCGAGAAACCAGATACTTACTATCAAAGAAGTCCATCCGGGTTCAACGGTAAATACGAAATAAGAAACCAGAGCATAAACAAATGCAGCAAAGCTTAATATAACGCTTATAAAACCAAGCAGCATAATGAATCTGATCGGTTTTACGCTAAATGACGTAATACCTTCGATCGCTAAAGCAAGCATCTTTTTTAAAGGATATTTGCTCTCACCTGCCACTCTTACTTTTCTGTCATAGTATACGCAGGCTGTTTTATATCCGATAAGAGGAACAATGCCTCTTAAGAAAAGATTTTCTTCGCTGTACTGCGAGAACTGTTCAAGAGATCGTTTAGACATAAGTCTGAAATCCGCATGATTGTAGATCGTTTTGGCTCCGCAGAAATTCATGACTTTGTAAAATGACTGTGCCGTAAAACGTTTAAAAAACGTATCGGTCTTTCTCTTGTTTCTTACACCGTAAACGATATCGTTTCCTTCATGATAAAGATCCACCATCTGGTCAAAAACTTCAATGTCATCCTGAAGATCTGCATCAATTGAGATCGATATATCCGATATATCCTTGGCACAGATAAGACCTGCGGTCAAAGCAAACTGATGTCCGACGTTTCCCGCAAGTTTTAATCCGCGTACCATAGGATTCTTTTTATTCTCTTCTTCTATGAGTTCCCATGTTTTATCTTTGCTTCCGTCATCGACGAAAAGCATGAAAGAATCGGGCGAGATCTTCTTTTTATCGATCAGATCCTTAAGTTTTGCGCCCAGGCTTTCGAAAGTTATCGGAAGCATTTCTTCTTCGTTATAACAGGGTACAACTATTGAAAGAATGTCCATTTAATACTCCTAAATGTTCTTGAAAGCCTGCTCAAGGTCTGCAATGATATCATCAGCGTTCTCGATACCTACCGAGAATCTGATGAGATCGGGCTTAACGCCTGCTTCAAGAAGCTGCTCGTCTGTCATCTGTCTGTGAGTATGTGAAGCGGGATGAAGAACACATGAACGTGTATCTGCAACATGCGTTACGATCGCGATCATCTTAAGTGAATCCATAAACTTAATGCTTGCTTCTCTTCCGCCTTTAATACCGAATGTAAGAACACCGCATGTTCCGTCAGGCATATATTTCTTTGCTCTTTCGTAATAGAAATCACCTTCAAGGCCGGGATAATTAACCCATGCAACCTTATCGTTTGCCTTAAGCCATTTTGCAACTTTAAGAGCATTCTCACAGTGTCTCTGCATACGAAGATGAAGTGTTTCGAGACCTAAGTTAACGTAGAATGCATTCTGAGGAGACTGAATGGAACCTAAATCTCTCATAAGAGTTGCTGTGGCCTTAACGATAAATGCTGCCTTTCCGAACTGCTCTGTATAATTTGTTCCGTGATATGACTCATCGGGGAAGCATAATCCGGGGAATTTGTCGGGATATTTTGTCCAGTCAAAATTACCCGAATCAACTATACATCCGCCTACCGAAGCCGCATGTCCGTCCATGTACTTTGTTGTTGAATGAGTTACGATATCAACACCGAATTCGAAAGGTCTGCAGTTAACGGGTGTGGGGAAAGTATTGTCAACGATAAGAGGTACACCTGCTTCATGTGCTGCAGTTGCGAATTTTTCAAAATCAAGAACAACCAGCGAAGGATTGGAAATAGATTCTGCAAGTACGCATTTGGTGTTGGGCTTAAATTCCTTCTTAAGATCTTCAAGAGAGATCTCGGGATCTACAACAGTTGTTTCGATTCCCATCTTGGCGATCGTTGTTGTAAGAAGATTAAAAGTGCCGCCGTATAATGCAGAACTGATGATGATATGATCTCCCGCTTCGGCAAGATTAAATACCGCATAAAAGTTTGCTGCCTGACCTGAAGATGTAAGCATTGCTGCGGCTCCGCCTTCCATATCGCAGATCTTTGCAGCAACATAATCGTTTGTAGGGTTCTGAAGTCTTGTGTAGAAATAACCCGAAGCCTTTAGATCAAAAAGATCTCCCATCTGTTCCGATGTGTCGTATTTGAATGTTGTAGACTGATAAATAGGCAGAATTCTGGGTTCTCCTTTTGTGGGAGTCCATCCTGACTGTACACATTTTGTTTCAATTTTGTAATCGCTCATTTTCGTACCTTCTTTTTAAGTAAATAATTGTTAGTTTATTCTTCGTCCCAGTTCGTGTAAACGTCCTGTACGTCATCGTCTTCATCAAGCAGATCAAGAGTTCTCTGAAGATTCTTTATAGCTGTTTCATCATCAAGCTTAATGTAATTCTGAGGAAGCATCGTTACTTCAGCCTGAGCCATCTTTATGTTGTTCTCTTCCAATGCCTTGATAACATCTGTTAAAGCATCGGGAGCCGTGATGATCTCGAAGCTGTCTTCCTCATCAGAGAAATCGTCTGCACCTGCATCAAGCGCTATCATCATGAGTTCGTCAGCATCCATATCGCACTCTTCTTTGTCGATGATGATCTGACCGCACTCATCAAACATATAAGATACGCAGCCCTGTGTTCCGATATTGCCCTGTCCTTTTGTAAAAGCTGAACGAACATTGCTTGCTGTTCTGTTCTTATTGTCGGTAAGGCATTTAACGATGATCGCGATACCGTTGGGTCCGTATCCTTCGTAAGTACACTGTTCGTAAACTACATTGCTTCCTTCACCTGCGGCTTTTTTGATACCTCTGTCGATGGTATCGTTAGGCATGTTATTTGCCTTTGCTTTCGCAATAACAGCTGCAAGTTTATAATTGTTTGCCGGATCGGGTCCGCCTTCTTTAACCGCTACTGCGATCTCACGACCGATGATCGTAAAAATCTTACCTTTAGCGGCATCATTTTTTTCTTTTTTGTGTTTAATGTTTGCAAATTTAGAATGTCCGGACATAATTTCCTCCTACTACATAAAATCAACAAGTTATTATAGCATTTTTACGAGTTGTTTTCAACCTTTGAAACGCTTTATTCTTCGCTGTTTTCAATGTTTTCGCCTGTTATTTTTGTAACAATTACGGTTTTGATTATATGGTTCTCAACACCCGCAATTTTAAACTGATAACCCTCGTATTCGAGCTCGCTTTTTTCGTCTTCTTCAGGTATGTATCCCAAAAGATTGATAAGGAATCCGTTTAACGTTTCAATATCGTCATCTTTAGTATGCGTATCGATCGATAAAAGTTCCTCAACTTCTTCGATAGGCGTAAGACCGTCCATCTCATAAGTCTTCTCACCCTTCATCTCGACAAAGGTTTCTTCTTTGTCGTATTCATCAAGGATATTTCCGACAATCTCTTCTAAGATATCTTCCATGGCTATAAGACCGCTGGTCTGACCGTATTCGTCGATAACGATCACCATCTGAAGCTTATCATCCTTCATTTTCTTAAAAAGATCGTCAATTTTACGTGTTTCCGAAACGAATCTGGCCTCACGAAGAAGCTTGGGATATCTTTTTATAGCACCGTTTCTCTGTTTGTTCGAATCCTGATACCTTAATGCATCCTTAAGATGCAGGATTCCGATTATATGATCAAGACTGTCGATATAAACCGGATAACGGCTGTTATTACCTTCAAGCATGAACTTAATGGCATCGGAAAGCGTCGTCTCGGCATTTATACCGACAATATTGTTTCGATTCGTCATAATATCCTTGGCTTCCTTGTCATTAAGCTCAAAAATATTATTGATCATCGCAACTTCATCATCTTCTATAAGACCCTGGTCGTTTGATTCCTGAACCATCGAAAGGATATCATCTTCGGTAACTTCATCCTCTTCGTTGTATTTATTTTTACCGATCAGATTAAAGAACTTGGTAAGTATAAAATTCGACAGATCTGCCACAGGTGCTGTCAGAACGGATAATTTCAAAGAAAAAAGAGTAAAAGCCGCTTTGGTATATTCCGAAGAATGACTTACTATTTTACGAGGAAGCAGGAAAAACAGAAGAAAATTAAAGAAAAACAGTACTATAAGTACCAGAACGATGCATACCGAAAGAATGATGCCGTTTCTTAGTTTTTCATCAAACGAAAATATATTACCGTAATAAAAATATACAAAATTAATAGCGGCGATCAAGAATTTAAATACAGGTATGACAAGAAGAACATGTACAGCGATAAGTGCAGCGTGGAATCTGTATTCGAACTTTGATTTGTTCTCTAGGAAAACATTCAAAGACTTGATATTGTCCAAAGAAAGCCTGTCGCTTATGGTTTCAAGATCGTTCTCGTTGAAATCCTCAATAACACAAAGAGAAACAGAAAAAAGAACTTCGGAAATTATTAGAATAAAAAGAAACAAATAATAATACCAAAGTTCCTGTCCGTTAAAATAAATTGATATAAGATCACCTGAAGCTTGCATTCATTACCTCTGCAATGACATTATTGTAATATATTTTTTCATCGGATTTGATTGTAAGTATTGCCTGTGAAATATAATCCAGGATGTCACGGGATATCGTGGAATATTCACTGAGTTTCGCACCTGCGAGTTCTCCGGCTTTTCCGTGAAGATACACAGCCGTATTTACGGCTCTGAATGTATATTCATCCTGAAGGATAAGTGAACCGATCATACCCGCTAAAATATCTCCGCTTCCGGCTTTAGCGAGAGCAGAATTGCCGGTTTTATTGGTATATACATCTTTTCCGTCGCTAACTCTTGTGTTGTGATCTTTTAAAACCGTAATGATACCGTACTTCTTTGCGATCTCCAACGCAAATTCGTTTAAATGATCCTTTAACATATCGGGACGTTCTTTAGTGAGTCTGGATAACTCGTATAAATGCGGAGTAATTATCAGAGAACGGTTCTTGTTAATGTTATACAAAGGATGTTTAAAATCAGCCTTAAAAGAATCATCCAGCACGTTCTCAATACTGAAATTGTGAGAAATGACATTAAGCGCTTCGGCGTCAAGAACAATATGTTTGTCGAAATTCTTAATGACATGAAGAACCAGTTTGTAGGATTCTTCGCCGTATTTAAGACCGGGCCCGATAACTACGGAATCGGCTCTCTGTAAAAGATAATCAAGCCTTTCATAAGGGTTTTCTTTTGTAAAATCATCGAATTGATCAAATATGGCTTCGGGAACAAGCGTCTTTAAGGGTAAAAGATTGTCTTTATGAGTATAAATGTTCACAAGACCGCAGCCTGTACGCAATGCTCCCATACTACAAAAGAAGACGCATCCGGACATGTTCTCGCTTCCTGCGATAACTAAAACACGACCGAATGTGCCTTTATTTGAATCTTCGTTTCTTTTGTTGATATGTGGATTAAAATTCATAACTAATGAAGCTTGTTTTCTTCAGGATTATATTTCATGTCGAATATCTCAATGACATCCGCTCCGAAAATATCATGCATGTATGAATACAGGTCCTGAATACGCTGTTGCTTCTCCTGCTTTCTGACGACTTTTTTCTTAAGTTCGACACGGATCTCATCTATCCACTGACTGATCTCGTTAATCTCTTCCGTGCCTTCCTTAATATCATCATAACATACTTCCATGGTAGCTATCATCAATTTTTTGTTAATTTCGTTAATTTGGGCAGGAAGTTCCAAAGCCTCATCCTGATAACTGTCCAGTTTTTCGTTGCATTCGTCTATCAGCTTCTTATTCTCTTCGATCTTCGGATTTGAATCCGCGTCTGATTCCATGCTGGCCGAACGCATTTCTTCCATGAGCTTGCTTTTTAAAACTTTGATCTCTTTGGTTTCCGAGTTGATTTTGCCCTGACGTTTTAAAAGCTCATTTAATTCATTTTCCAAAGATTTAATTTCGGAGTTTGTATCAATCTGCGTAAAAAGTCTGTGCCATTTGTGATCCAAAGTTAAAACCGGAATCTTTTTGCCCGATATGGCGGGTTTGTAAACATCTTCGCTTCTTGACATAATATCACCATCCTTTAATTTTCGTTTTCGTGAATTTTAAAAGATAATTTCATTAAGCTGTCCGAAAGGTGAACGTTTTCGACATTGATTGAATCGGGAACTTCCAGGTCACAGTGAGCAAAATTCCAGATACCCGAAATATTGCATGAAACAAGTGTTTTGGCTATTTCAACCGCACCCTGTTTCGGAAGTGTGAGAACCGCAATGTCGATATTGTTTTCTTTTATAAAAGGAGCAAGGTCTTTGGTGTCCATGATCGTCATGCCGCGAACCTTCTTTCCGATGATCTCGCTGTTGCAATCGAAAATTCCTTTTACAAAAAATCCTCTTTTTTCAAAGTTCATGTAATTGGCAAGAGCCTGTCCCAAATTTCCGGCTCCGACAATGATAAGATTATGTCTCTTGTCCAAACCGAGTATCTTGCCTATTTCTTCATAAAGATAATTAACGTTGTAACCGTAACCCTGCTGTCCGAAACCGCCGAAATGATTGAAATCCTGTCTTATCTGTGAAGCGGTAACATTCATTCTTTTGGATAATTCTCCCGATGAAATCCTTTCGAAGCCTTCGTCTTTTAAGTCTCCGAGGTATCTGAAATATCTCGGAAGTCTGGAAATTACAACCTGAGAAATATTCTTGTCCTGCATTATCTAACCCCTGATAAAATTACAAAAAGGCGACAAAAATATATTTTGCCGCCTTGTGAAAATTAATGTTATTTAACTCTTCTTACTCTGAATACGCCTTCAAGAGCTTCAAGTTTTTCAATAATATGATCAAGATCGGCACTTTCTGAATCGATCATTGTGTAAGCATAATCACCTTTGGACTTGTTGGTCATATCGGAAATATTGATTCCGTCTTCACCGAACAGACCTGTGAACTTTGTGATCATGTTAGCTATATTCTTATGGAAAATTGCAACTCTTGCAGCCTGTGTGCAGATACCCATATCGCAGTTGGGATAGTTAACGGAATTGATGATGTTACCGTTTTCAAGGTAATTCTTCATTTCCTTAACAGCCATCTTTGCACAGTTATCTTCAGACTCTTCCGTAGAAGCTCCGAGGTGAGGGATCACGATGCATCCGTCCTGACCTGCTGTTGTAGGATTAGCGAAATCGGATACATACTTACGAACCTTGCCTGCTTTAAGTGCTTCAAGAAGATCGTTCTCATTAACAAGGATGTCACGAGCGAAGTTAAGAATGATAACTCCGTCTTTCATCTTTGCGATAGCTTCAGCATTGATCATTCCCTTTGTAGAATCTAAAGCGGGAACGTGAATTGTGATGAAATCAGCATTTTCATAGATCTCATCAAGTGTATTTACATGCTTGATATCACGGCTTAAGCTCCATGCTGCATTGATCGAAAGATAAGGATCGTATCCGTAAACTTCCATGCCGAGGCTCTTTGCTGCATTGGCAACCTTAACACCGATAGCACCAAGACCGATAACACCGAGCTTCTTGCCTTCAATTTCCGTACCTGCGAAAGCCTTTTTAGCCTTCTCTGCAGTCTTGGCAATATTCTCGTCAGCCTTGTTCTCTTTAACCCATTCGATACCGCCTACGATATCACGGCTTGCAAGAAGCATACCTGCGATAACGAGTTCCTTAACACCGTTA
>CACZOG010000035.1 GCA_902782715.1 uncultured Lachnospiraceae bacterium
CGCATGTATACTTTGTAAAACATCAGGATCATCAATTGCGATAAAACTCGTTGTCTGCTTATTACAACCGGAAGGTGCATCCAGTCCAGCCTGAACAATCTTAATAAGGTCCTCCCTTGGAATCGGATCCGGTTTGAATTTTCCTCTGTAACTATGTCGTTTACTGATCGCTTCTAATACATTCATTATATTTGTCATCCTCAATAAAATTTAATTTTCTTTTTCACAGCATTATCAATTTTCAATCTTAAAATCATATAATTCCGGTTCATTTAAACCAATACATATAAACCTTAGTTTTCCGTATAATTCCTCTGCCTCTTTTCCGATATACCAGCCTCCGCTTTTCTTGCACTCTGCCTTCATAATCCTTTTTACGATTTTAAATAATTCGCCGGAAATCTCATTATTATCCATTATTGCAAACATGCCGTGTATAAGACCGGTTCCGTCTTCACTGATTCCGGAAGGATTGAATTCCAAAGAACAAACATTCTCTCCCTGATAAATCTGTCCAAACGCGTTAGTCTTTACCTCATCATCTTTTCTCATTATCAGAAAACTGATTTCGCCATGTTTTTCTTTTAAAGTTCCCAGGCCGGGAATTTCTTCTGCGGTACTGAAAATTCTCTGATCTGTTTTTCCGCATTGTATATATTTAATTTCATACGACAGTTGTTGCTCTAATTTCGAAAGAACATATATCATATCGTTTTTAGTTGCAAAAAAATATATTCTTTTAACCATTTTTTTCTTTCAAACTTTTATACCACTGATTTGCAAATACCCTTTGCTCGTCCGTTGAAGGAAATTCTTTTATATCAGCATAATCCCAGATACCGAATATGTCTTTGTTCAATGCCTGTTTACCGATTTCCACAAGGTAGATTTTCTCGCTGTATCCCATCATTCCCGATTGAATTGCATTTAACCTTGAGCCATTACACTTAATTCCATATCCCAATTCCAAGAGACGATCTCTGAATAATTGGAAGGTTTCATAATAATACTCGCCCTCGGCTGAAAAGCAGACACCCTCCACTTCACAATTCATCGCGATGTTTTCATCCTGAATATCTACATTAACAATAATCTGTTTCTCATTTTCAAAATATGCAAGATCTGCTATAGCACACTTATATGAATCCATATTTCCCCCTTGCCCGGTCCTCAGGTGTCATGTTTATCTTTTTCTCTATTCAGGTCTTTTTCCTTTTACGATATCTGCTCTTATAATTGGCATATTATTTGTTCCTCGTTAGCACACAAAGACGCTTATAATTCTGATCGATCCTGTCTTTAATATCAGACAGCCTCTCCTCGCTGTTCTTGATCTTATCATTCTGTTCATCTGCCCGGGCTCTCATCTTGGAGATTTCAGAATCGAGATACCTGCCTCCCTTGAAAAGAATGAATACGATCAATGCAAAAATAACAGTAGCGGCACATAAAATAATTACGAGATTAGCGTTGGAAGGCTTATGGTTTTTCTCCCAGTCATCATATTTGATCTTGCGCTGCTCTTCCCTCTCAAGAGCTTCCTGATATTTTGTATAGTTACTCAGCTCTTCCAAAGCGATGTTGAAATCGTTATGGTGGTACTTATTTTTCAGATAATCAAACCTGACATCTGAATCCTCAGTCTGCTTTGTCTCATATTGGCTTAAATCTTCAGCTTTGGAATACGGATTTCTCGTGACATACTTATAACCCAGGAATAATATCAGGCAGCATAATATATAGCAGAAGATCGTCAGTAAAACTGCTTTCTTCGGACGGATCTTGGAAGAAGAATAAATAAATACCGTATCTCTTTCTTTAGTGATTTCACTAAGTCTGTCCTGTAATTCCCTTCTCTCGGTCATTTGGGTCTCGAGTCTGGCCTTCTCGTCGATATATTCATGCCCCGCATCAACTGTATCCTTCATAATGGTAAAATACTCGCGGTCCTGAGGCTTGGATGATTCGATAGCTCTATCAATTTCTTTAATGGCCGACTCATAGTTGATCTTTGAATACAGATCGAGACTGCGTATATCGTCGATCTTTGTTATATCCATTGCTATGAGGGACTTACCGCGAAGAGCTTCAAAATTATCAGGCTCTTTCTCCAGCATAAAATCGTAAGCTTTGCCTGCCGAACTAAATTCATTATCCTTAAGCGCCTGGGCAGCTATGCCCAATACGTTCTCCTCGCGAAAATAATCATAGTCAAAAGTCACACCGCAGGACGGGCATTCATACATCTGACGCTCAGTATTGACAATAAGATTTCCGCCGCAGGTCGGACAGATATGTTTCTTTACATCCAGCATCTTGTTCTTCTCCTCATACTCCATTGCACCCGGGAACCTTTTCCCGAATTCTCTATGATTTATTTTATCAGATTCCTATTCATTTTTGCGACTCTTATTCGTGTCGGAATATATATGCAGGCCCAGATAAATACAAATCCTATGGCAAAACAGAGCGTAAATATCAAGATCCCGTCGACAGTGATCCAGCCGTTTAAGAGATAGAATCCCAGATAATCAATATAAAGTACCGCACCCTGAATAAGTGCCGCTGTTACTTTCGGAAGTTCCTCAATCTGGTGAACTATTGAAATACCCGCAGCGATAAAGGCAAGAG
>CACZOG010000036.1 GCA_902782715.1 uncultured Lachnospiraceae bacterium
AAGAGTCATCATAAGGACTTTGTCGGAACTCAGATCCGCACTGTCGATATCCGCAACAAGGGATACCTCATTTAAGAAATCCTGAAGCGTGGGACCTTTCTCAGCCTCGGGATTATCTTCTGCATATTTTTCTTCATAGTACGCTGCTTTTGAGATAAGTTCATCGATGTTCGCAAGTCTTTCCGCAGCATCATCCTTATCCTCATTTTCTTTGATATACTGCTCGTAACCTATCTTATCGAGAAGCTCGCTTATGAGTTCGGGGATATCGTCAAATTCTCCCTCGGCTATCCTCTCTCTGAACACGCAGATATCCGATGCGAAAGAACTCATCTTGGCTGCCGCTTTTCCGATGGAAGGAATCCTGTCTGCATGAAGCAGGGCATCGAATAAAGATATCTCGTTATTCTCCGCATATGCTCTTGCTTTCGATAAAGATGTTTCACCGATTCCTCTTTTGGGAACGTTGACTATACGCTCGACATTAAGATTATCGCTTCCGTTGGCTATAGTTTTTAAATAAGCAAGAACATCTTTTATTTCCCGTCTCGAGTAGAAATTCGTTCCGCCCACGATCGTGTACGGAATGTTCTCCTTAAGCATTGCTTCTTCAACTTCTCGCGACTGCTGATTGGTTCTGTAAAGGATCGCACAGTCACCTCTCATGCAGTCCCTTCTTCTTACTTTGGTATAAATATCGTTTACCACAAACTGAGCCTCGTCCTTGGCAGAATCAAACTGTCTGAAATGAATCTTTGAACCCTTGTCGTTCTTTGACCAGAGGGTCTTCTCTTTTCTTCCGACATTATGTGCTATTACACCGTTTGCCGCATTAAGGATATTCTCGGTGGATCTGTAGTTCTGCTCGAGTTTGATAACAAAAGCATCCGGATAATTCTTCTCGAAATCAAGAATGTTTCTGATATTCGCACCTCTGAAACGGTAGATCGACTGATCGTCGTCACCGACTACGCAGAGGTTCTTATATTTATCCGCGAGGAGTTTTATAAAAGAAAACTGAACCGTGTTTGTATCCTGATACTCGTCAACGAGAATGTATCTGAATCTGTTACGGTAATTCTCAAGCACATCTTTGCTCTTTCTGAAGAGTTCAACCGTTAAAAGGAGCAGATCGTCAAAATCAAGCGCATTGTTGTCAAACAGGACCTTCTGGTATTCTCGGTAAATAAATGCGGCTTTCTTCTCGAAATCCTCTTTTGCGTACTTTTCTGCTTCTTCCGGAGATACCATTTCGTTCTTGTTCGAACTTATCACCGATAAGATCGCTTTGGGCGGATATTCTTTCGGATCAAGATTGTGTTTCTTTAAAAGTTCGTTAACTACCTTCTTTGAATCATCCGTATCATAGATCGAAAAGTCGTTGTTGTATCCGAGTAAGTCGATATGACGTCTTAAGATCCTCGCGCATGTCGAGTGGAATGTCGAAACCCAGACTTCATCTGCTCCGAAACCTACGATATCATCTACTCTTTTTCTCATCTCGTCGGCTGCTTTGTTAGTAAAGGTAATAGCCAGTATATTGTAAGGAGAAATGCCCGAGTCTATCATGTGGGCTATTCTGTATGTAATTACTCTTGTTTTTCCCGAACCCGCTCCCGCGAGGATCAAAAGAGGACCTTCCGTATGCATTACGGCTTCATACTGTTCGGGATTTAAATATCTTTCCAGATTCATTGCTTCACCATTAAATTTCTTTTCTCTGTCTTTGAGAAAACTTCTTAACTTTTTTCATTTTTCACACTTTTATATAATACCATAATCTGACTCAAAATAGCAGTAAACATTTGACAAAATGAACAAAATACCGGGCATCCTTTCGAACACCCGGCAACCTGTATTTCTGTCTTTTTTATTTAACTCAGATTAAACAGCGTAAGCTTCCTCAGGCTTAACAAGATCGAATCCTGCTTCTTTTACGGCTGCATATCCTTTTTCGATATCCGAGCACTTAAGAACCATTGAACCTGCGCTCTTTGAAGAGTTAAGTGTATACATATATTCGATATTGATGTTTGCCTTTGTAAAAGTCTTTGTAAGCTTGCTTAAAGAACCTGCCTTCTGCTCCATGCTGATCGCAAGAACATCGTTAAGTCTTGCGGAGCATCCTTCAGCCTTAAGAACTTCTTTAGCCTTCTCGGGATCGGATACGATCATTCTGATAACACCGTATTCGGAAGTATCCGCAAGGGAGAGACATACGATATTGATATCGTTTTTAGCAAGTATGTCAGTGATGTTGTCCAATCTGCCTTCTCTGTTTTCAAGAAATACTATTAACTGCTTTACGTACATGTTTACCCCTCCTTTTATCCTTAGTCCACAAGAACACGCTTATCGATAACGTGCTTTGATTTGCCTTCGAAACGCTCGAGAGTTCTGGGCTCTACGAGTTTAACCTTAACCGCTATAAGAAGTGCACTCTGAAGTGCTGCGGAAATCTTCTTTGTAAGAGCTTCCATCTCTCTGATCTCATCCGAGAAGAGGCTCTCGTCAACTTCTACCTGTACTTCGAGTGTATCGAGATTGTTTACTCTGTCTACGATCATCAGGTAGTGAGGTGATACGCCTTCAATTTCAAGAAGTGCTGTTTCAACCTGTGAAGGGAATACGTTTACGCCGCGGATGATGAGCATGTCATCGCTTCTTCCCTTGAATTTGGAGATTCTGGGAGTTGTACGGCCGCATTCGCATGTCGAATGATCGATGCTTGTAAGGTCTTTTGTACGATAACGAAGAAGAGGAAGTCCCTCTTTCGTAAGTGTTGTGAATACAAGTTCTCCAACCTCTCCGTCAGGAAGAGGATTAAGTGTTTCCTTATCAACGATCTCTGCATAGAAATGATCTTCCTGAACATGAAGTCCTTTATGGAATCCGCAGTCACATGCAACACC
>CACZOG010000037.1 GCA_902782715.1 uncultured Lachnospiraceae bacterium
GAGATACCGTACACGGACCAGTGGGGAGAGTTCTATTCTGCATACAGCCCTGTTTTTGATTCAACGGGACATGTTGCAGGTATAGTTGCCGTGGACTTTTCCGTAGAATGGTTCGAAGATCAGCTCTCATCTCAGACACGTTCCACTATTATAAGTTATTTTATCATTCTTCTTATTTCGCAGTTTGTTGCAGGTATTATCACATTCTTTACCGTAAGACCTTTTATCAAACAGCAGGCTGAACTTTTTGCACAGAAAGTAAGTGCCGAAAGTGCCAGCAATGCAAAGAGCGATTTCCTTGCGAATATGTCACACGAGATAAGAACTCCTATCAATGCCGTTCTCGGAATGAACGAGATGATCATGCGTGAGGATAAAAGAGCTCTTGAACTTGATGAAAAAGAATCCGAAGATATCCGTGAAGCTTTAAAGAATATCGGCGGTTATTCGGCAGATGTAAAAAAGGCCGGACATAATCTTCTTGCAATAGTTAACGATATTCTGGATTTCTCCAAAATCGAGGCAGGAAAGATGGATATCGTTGAAGCGCCTTACCAG
This sequence comes from uncultured Lachnospiraceae bacterium, assembly GCA_902782715.1. Taxonomy (GTDB): domain Bacteria; phylum Bacillota; class Clostridia; order Lachnospirales; family Lachnospiraceae; genus UBA3766. Next base: position 559 of record CACZOG010000037.1, read on the forward strand.
TTAAGTTCTATGTTAAACGATCTGAATAACCTGATCCTTTTTAAGGCTCAGGATAAAGCTCTTGATTTTGCTATCGATGTAGATAAGTCGCTTCCTCATGAACTCTTCGGAGACGAGGTTCGTATTCGTCAGGTTATTACGAATCTTTTAAACAACGCCGTAAAATATACGGAAAAAGGCTCGGTAAAATTAACATTCAGAGGCGAGAAGACCGAAGAAGGCAAGCTGACTTTGGTTGTTATGGTCAAAGACACCGGAATCGGAATCAAGGAAGAGGATATAGAGAAACTTTTCAATAAGTTTCAGAGACTTGAAATGGAACATAACAGCACTGTTGAAGGCACCGGACTCGGCCTTGCCATTACACAGCGCCTGATAAGTATGATGGGTGGTACGATCGACGTAAAGAGTGAGTATAAAAAAGGCTCTTTATTTACAGTCAGAATACCCCAGAAGATCGTTTCGAATGTTCCCATTGGAGATTTTCAGGCTCATTTTGAAGCAAATATGATCGAAAGCAGACCTTACAGGGAAACATTCCGTGCTCCGTCCGCGAAGATTCTTATTGTTGACGATACGAGGATCAACCTTACGGTTGCCGTTAATCTTTTAAAGAATACCAAAGTGCAGATCGAGACTGCGACAAGCGGTGCGGAATCGATCGCCATGTCAAAGAAGGTTAAATACGATCTGATACTTATGGACCAGAGAATGCCGGAAATGGACGGAACTCAGGCGCTTCACCATATTCGTGAAACCGAAGGCGGACTTAACGGCGATACACCTGTTATCTGTCTTACCGCAGATGCAGTTATCGGCGCCAAGGAACGTTATCTTGCCCAGGGATTCAATGACTATCTTACCAAGCCAATTGATGTTAATGCGCTTGAAAAGATGATGGTCAAATACCTTCCGGAAGATAAGGTTGAGATCGTACAAGAAATTGAAAATGCCGGCAGAGAAGATTCGGTATTTAATGAGGATAACTGTGATATGCTCCGCAGGAACGGTGTTGAACCGGATATAGGGATGCAGTATTGCCAGAATGATGAAAGTTTTTATCTTTCGGTACTTACGGAATATGCCAACAGCAAAGAAGAAAAAGCGGATTTCCTTCAGAAAAATTATTCTTCCGAAAACTGGAAAGACTACACGATCTACGTTCATTCGCTTAAAAGCACTTCGAAGCTTATCGGTGCTATTGAACTTTCGGATATTGCTGCAAAACTTGAAGCTGCAGCAAATGCCGGCGAGGGTGAAATTATCCGCATGGACCATGATACCATGATGAGAAAATATGACAGAGTTACAAGGGCTTTATTTGAGATAGTTCCCAAGAACGATATTTCGTATGACAATGAAGTGATTGAATTTCTTCCGGTTAACGAATGATGAAAGAGGATAGTATGACTGTTTACGATAAACTCCTTGAAGTAAAAGATGATGCATATAAGGAATTTCAGGCCAAGCTCGTTCCGAATATTTCCGCTGATACTATTTTAGGAGTTAAAACTCCCGAGTTAAGAAGGATTGCCAAGGAAGTTTTCTTAAGCGAAGATAAGGATGCTTTTCTTAACAGCCTTCCCCATAAATATTATGAGGAAAACCTTATTCATTTTTTCATAATATCCATGATAAAAGATTTCGATGAATGTATTAAAGAGGTCGACAGATTTCTTCCGTATGTCGATTGCTGGCCCGTATCGGATCAGGCATCTCCCAAATCTTTTAAGAAAAATCACGATAAACTCCTTCCTCACATAAAAAAATGGATGAAATCCAAGCATGTATACACGGCACGTTTCGGTATCCGTATGCTTATGAACGAATTCTTAGGCGAAGATTTTAAGAGCGAATATCCTAAAATGGTTGCATCTTTAAAGGGAGAGGATTATTATCTTAAAATGATGGTTGCGTGGTATTTTGCCACGGCACTTGCAAAGCAGTATGATGAGAGTGTCAAGTATATAGAAGAGCATAAACTTGATGACTGGGTTCATAAGAAAGCCATTCAGAAAGCTATTGAAAGTTTCAGGGTTTCCGATGAACACAAGGAGTACTTAAAGACATTACGATGACAGATTTAAATAACATTAAAGTTAAAAGAATAATTTCGGGCAGCATAGCTTTTATGGTGCTCGTTTTATTGTTTTTATCATCTCTTTTTATAGCCGTTGAAGCAGATCATCACTGTAATGACGATGATTGTCAGATATGTGAGTGCATTCATCAGTGTCTGAATATTCTTCATGGCGTAGACGATTTACTGCCTTCTCAGACGACAGTATTGATTCCCGTTCTCGCTATTCTTTTTATTGTATCTTTATCGGTATGCGATATAAAAACTGACACGCCGATATCAAGAAAAGTCCGTCTTAATGATTGAAAGATCTCTTTAAAATTCATTCTTTAATAATTTAATACTTGAATTTTGGAGGTTTTTTTATGAAAAAAATACTGACTTTATTTTTTGCTGCCATTTTTATGGCAGGCTGTTTTAGCGCTTGCACAGTAAACAGCGGCGTAAATAATGCTAATGACGGAAAAATCAAAATTGTTGTTTCGATATTCCCCGCATATGACTGGGTTATGAATGTACTGGGCGATAATCCCGGAAATGCAGATGTTAAACTTCTTCTTGATAACGGAGTGGACTTACATAATTATCAGCCTACAGCAGAAGACATTGTAATGATATCTGACTGTGACATGTTCATTTATGTCGGCGGAGAATCAGATGAGTGGATTGATGAAGTCCTTGAAAATGCCAATAATGATCACATGGCTGTCATCAATCTTATGGAAGCACTCGGTGAATTCGCCAAAGAAGAAGAACTCGTTGAGGGAATGCAGTCTGAAGAACATGATCATGAACACGGACACGAAGATGCAGATCATGATGAAGATGAGGAAGAACATGATCACGATGAGGAAGGTCATGAAGAGCATGAGCACCACCATGAGCATGATGAAGATGAGATAGAGTATGACGAACATGTATGGCTTTCTCTTCGTAATGCTGAGATCTTCACTCAGAAGATATCCGATGAACTTCAGACGATAGATAAGGATAATGCTGAAATTTACAAAAGTAATTCAGAAAAATATATCAGCGAACTGAATGCTCTTGATAAGAAATATGTTGAAGCGGTTTCTTCGGCGGATTATAACACTCTTTTGTTTGCAGACCGTTTCCCTTTCAGATACTTTGTGGATGATTACGATCTTTCATATTATGCCGCATTTATAGGCTGTTCAACTGAGAATCAGGCAACTTTTGATACTATTATTTTCTTATCGAAGAAAATTGACGAATTATCTCTTCCCTGCGTTTTGACAATTGAAAATTCAGATAAAAAAATAGCACAGACAGTAATTGATAATACCGAATCCAAAGACATGAAAATACTGACGATGGATTCAATGCAGACAACTACTGCCGAGGATATCAAGAACGGTGCAAGTTATCTGGGTATTATGGAGAGTAACCTTGAAGTTTTAAAGGAAGCATTGTCAAAGTAATATGGGAGTTTAAGTATGAAGATTAAGAAGCTGACAGGCATTTTATTTGTTGCGGTTGCTTTATCAATAATTGGCTGCGGTGTTAAAAACAGTATAAACAGTCGCGTTACGACAATTGACAATACCGAGCCGGCCATAGTTAACGAACAAAATATCGATGATATGAATTCAAGCGGAATAAATCCGAAAGAGCAGGATGAGATCGAATCATCTGAGAATAATTCAAATGCGGATGATTCGGTGTTGGAAAGTGCTCAACAGAGTACACCGGAAGATGGATCAAACGCTGAAACAGCTGACGATGTTGAGAACGATCGAACGGAGAGTAAGACAAGCACAGTTCCCGAGCCTGATCTGGATTTAACGAAAATGTCCGGAATCATAGTTTATTCCGAAGTCTACAACATGCTCTGTTATCCTGAAGACTATATGGATAAAACCATAAGAATGGCTGGAGTTAACGGCATAGTGTATGATGAGGAAATGAACTGTTATCTTTTCGGCTGTGTGATATCCGATGCAACGGCATGCTGTTCACAGGGAATCGAATACAGGCTTACCGATGAATTCGTAAATCCCGATGATTATCCCGAACAGGGAGAGGATATATGTGTACAGGGAATATTTGATACATATGATATCGGTGATTTCAGGTACTGTTATTTAAAAGAAGCCGTTATTATTGAAGAATAAATTCATATGATATTCCTTTAGATTACTTTGATGATCGAACGGAGGGCAGATCCGTGCTTGCTTGGGATATGCCCTCTTTTTTATTGCATGGAAAACTGTTAAGCATTAGAATTAGAATAGTTATGAATTAAGAGGGAGAAGCCATGAAAGCTTTTATAGTATATTGTCATCCGTCTGATGATTCTTTTACGAAGAATATGTGTGATTCTTTTTTAAAAGGTATCAAAGATTCCGGAAATGAATACATTATTTCGGATCTTTACAGGATGGATTTTAAATCGGATATTACAGAACAGGAATATTTAAGAGATGCGAATTATCTGACCACTCCGAACGTTGCACCTGATGTGCTGGCAGAGCATGAGAAGATCAACTCCTCGGACGTGATAGTTTTTATATATCCGATATTCTGGACAGAAGCACCGGCTAAACTTGTCGGATGGTTTGACAGGGTATGGTCATACGGCTTTGCTTACGGCGAAAAGACAATGAAGGAACTAGATAAAGCAGTGATTCTCTGTTCTGCGGGTAATCCTTTGGAAAGACTTGAAAACTTCGGTCTTTTGGGCAGCATGAAAAAAGTCATGTTCGGCGACAGACTTTTCGGACGTGTTAAGAATAACGAATTTGTTCTTTTTGACAGTACTTCAAGAGAGAAGCCCTTAAGGGAAAAGAACTGGGAAGATAACCTGAAGAAGGCTTATGAAAAGGGACTGAATCTTTTTGAAGTTAAGGAAGAAAAATTCACCCTGGAGGACAGGTTCTTTACGGCAATTGAGAATTCCGAATCGGGAGAAGTATCTTCTCAAACGATCTTTGCATATCACCAGAAAGGAAATGTTATCTGGGCCGAATATTCGGGAGGAAGCATTATAAAAGGTTTCCTTTTAGGTACGATAGACGATAATAATAATCTTCACTTTAATTATCAGCATATAAATACGGATAATAAATTAAAGTCGGGTTCGTGTGATTCAGTTCCTAAAACAGAAAACGGCATACTTCGTTTTTATGAAAAGTGGAAATGGACTGACGGTGAAGAAGGAACTTCTATCATAGAGGAAATATAGGCATAAATATTTTACTGAGGATAAAAAATGGCAGGTTCAATCAAAGACTACAGAAAAATGGTAGAAGAGCCCTGGGGCAGAATGTTCTACGATCAGATTTACAGACAGTTAAACATATCAGATAAAGAAGGATTAAAAATCCTGGATTTCGGTGCCGGATTCTGCATAACCGCAACACATTATGCAAAGGATCATCATGTTACGGCGATAGAACCGAATGAAGAAATGACGGATCTTCGTATAAAGAGTGACGAATACGTTTTGGTAAATGCCGGAGTAGAATATTTAAGAGGTTTGGAAGATAAGAGTTTCGATGTTGTTATCTGCCATAACGTATTGGAATATGCGGATAACAAAGATGAGATCTTAAATGAACTGGTGAGGGTTTTAAGACCGCAGGGGTTACTTTCCATAGTAAAGCATAATCTTTACGGAAGGGTATTCGGATTTGCCGTACTAAACGATAATCCCAAAGGAGCATTGGACATTTTAAGCGACGATAATACTGAAGACAGTATGTTCGGAAACAGAAAAGTTTACACTAATGAGAGTCTAATCAGCTATCTTTCGGAAAGTACCGAACTTAAGGATATATTCGGGATCAGAGCATTTTTCGGTCTTTCATCCAATAACGAGATCAAATACACGGATGAGTGGTACGACAATATGCTCGAGCTGGAAAATAAAGCAAGTTCTTTAGACGAATTTAAGAAAGTTTCGTTCTTTAACCACCTTATTTTCGTAAAGAATTAAGGCAGAAACCATAAGGATAACCAATGAATAATAAAAAAGTATTTTGCGAAGCCCTAACGGAAGGCAATACAGAAAAACTTCTAAAGATACCCAAGAGCGATCTGCACAATCATTCCGTAAAAGGATGCAGGAGAAAATGGTTAGAGGAAAGATTAAACTTAAGCTTTCCCGAACCTCCGGAGAAATTCGACGGATTAGAGGGAATGCAGAAATGGTTTTCCTCTTCGATAAAACCATATTGTACAGGTAAAGACGGCATTATCTTACGCTGGGAAGGTGCTTTTGCGGAGGCAAAGAGAAACAATATAGTCAGGCTTTGTATGAATTTCGGCCCCGATGAGATCGAACTTGTCGGCGGAATGGATTCTTTTACGGATCTAATTACGGGCTTTCATAAACAGTATTGCCCCGGAACGAGATTCGAACCGGAATTAACCTATATCTCTGCATGCGATATCGATCACGAAACAGGTATGATGGATAAATATGTATCATCGGGATTTTTCAGATCGATCGATGTCTGCGGCGGTGAGAATATCAAACCGTTTGAAGCTTTTCTGCCTTTATACAGGAAAGCGGAACGATATCACCTGATCAAGAAAATGCATGTGGGAGAGAGCGGTTCTGCAGAGGATGTAAGACGTGCGGCAGACATACTCGGACTAAATGAAGTTCATCACGGAATTCATGCGAGGCAGTCTGTGGAAGTCATGCGTTTTCTTGCGGATAACGGTGTTATTTTAAATGTCTGCCCGAGCAGCAACGTTATGCTCGGATATGCCGAAGATTATAAGGACCATCCGATAAAAGTTCTTTATGAAAACGGTGTTAAAGTTACTATAAATACAGATGACCTTCTGATCTTTGACAGTTCTGTTGAGAATGAGTATCTGACACTATATAATGCAGGAACATTAAGTGCCGAAGAATTAAATGAGATCAGAATAAACGGCTTAAAGGGTAAATATGAATAAGATTCTTGAAAACAAAAAAGTTATATTTCTTGATGTCGGATATACACTCGATTATCCCGCTTCGGGCGAATGGATGCTTACAAATAAGTTTTATGAAATTGTCGGCGACAGGATTAACGGTAAGGACCATGATGAAATCCGGAAAGCCAGACATGAGGGCATACGTTTCCTGGAAGAAAACCATCTTTTAAAAACAATGGAAGAGGAAGAGGAGCAGTACACTGAATTCTATTCCATTGTATCCAAAGAACTTGGCCTTGGACTGTCTTTAAATGAACTTAAAGAGATAGCAAATGACAGAACATACAACATGGAAAACTATCTTACTTATCCCGGAACCGTGGAAGCGGTAAAAAAATTATCAGAATCTTTTAAACTGGGTATTATTTCAGACACATGGCCAAGCATTACACCGCAGCTTGAACATATAGGAGTATTGAAATATATAACCTTTGAAACCTACAGCTGTTTCCTGGGTGTATTTAAACCTGATGAAAAGATGTATATGGATGCTTTGTCAAAGTGCGGGGTACCTGCATCCGAAACCGTTTTTATCGATGACAGAATAGCAAATCTTGAAGGAGCGGCCCGACTCGGCATCACCCCGATCCTGATCACGGCCAATCCCGTAAATGATGTTGAAACATCATATACGAAGATCAAATATTTAAGCGATTTATTAGTATAAAATATTATTCAAATAAACTTAAAAATAATACTTGAAAAGAATTTTTAATTCGATTAGCCTTTTCTTAGGACGTCCAAATCTTGTTCCAAGAGGAGGCTTTTTATGACTAAAGAAGTTTTACGCAGGTATATAGCTCAAAATACCGGAAATGAGAGCAATATCTGTCAGATAAGTGTAATTAAGAACCAAGAATATGTCTATGAAGACTGCTGGCATTCTTTTAAGACAGATGATGCCATGAATGTTAACTCCGTAACAAAGGGAGTCGTATCTTTGCTTGCGGGTATTGCGCTTGATAAAGGATACATTAAGAGTGTCGATCAGAAAGTGATGGATTTTTTCCCTGATTACACTGTAAAACGAGGCGAAAAGACCATCTATGATGTTACGGTCAAGAATCTCCTTACCATGACTGCACCATATAAATACAGATCGGAGCCATGGACAAAGGTCTGCACCTCGGATGATTGGACTCTGGCAGTTCTTGATTTCCTTGGAGGAAGAGGCGGAATAACGGGTGAATTTAAGTATGCCACACTCGGAATTCAGATCCTTGTGGGGATTATCGAGAATGCTTCGGGTGAAAAGTGCATAGATTTTGCCAACGATAATCTTTTTATCCCTTTGGGAATTAAAGAACATAAGATTCACGGTCCGAGTTCTAAAGAAGATCAGTTTGATTTCTTCATGAACAAGAATCCGAGAATGCATGAATGGTATTCCGATCCAAAGGACAGTGTTACGGCGGGTTGGGGACTTTGTATGTCGGCACATGATATGGCAAAGCTCGGAGATCTGATACTTAACGACGGATTTTACGAAGGTAAAAGGATCATCTCAAAAGAATATCTTAAAGATATGACGGATGTTCACCTAAAGCTTGATGAGAAATTCGGTAATATGAATTACGGATATCTATGGTACAGACCCTTTGATGACAGGGAGGTCTATGCAGCCATCGGAGACTGCGGAAATATAATATACGTCAACAAAGAGCAGAACATCTCTGTCGGAATTACGGGAACATTTAAGCCGAGAATATTTGACAGGGTTGATTTCATCGAAAAGAAAGTTCTGCAGGCTGTAAACGAAAATAAGGAGATACACTGAAATGAACGAGATCATCGGCATTATAAAAGACCAGACCAATATCCTTTTTGTTAATATGTATGAGCAGATAAACAGAGCAGATCTTTCCTGCATGATCGATAATGTGAATAACTCCAGATTTTTATTTCACATGATCCATTCCATGGATAAATATTTCATCAATCCGTTTGATTATGATTACTCCGATGTTTACAGTCTTATCGGGATAGAAGAAAAATACAGCATCATTTCCGAGTCCAGAGATGGTTATATTCCCGCTGAGGGTTATGTCATTCCAAGGGAAAAACTTATAGAGTATATGGATTACGTGAAAGATAAAATAAATAAGTATCTTTCTGAGTTAAGTGACGAGGATCTGTCGGAAAAACCGGATAAATGTCAGTATACGCGTATTCAGATGATCCTGGCACAGTACAGGCATTCAATGTTCCACTCCGGAATGTCGGAAATGGCAACATATGAGAGTAAAGGAGAGTGGCTTGATTATAAGGGCCTGGCCTATATACCATAAAATGCTTAAAAAGTGAAAATATTGAAGAAAGTAAAGGCTTTATGGGTAATGACTCATGGGGCCTTTTTATGTTAAAATAAAATTTAAAGCAGAGCAGATGGCATATAGGTTTAATTGCGTTTGATTTTATAGAGGATCTGCAGAATGAGCGAAGTCGAAAAGAACGTAGAAATTGAATTTAATGTTGAAGACGGTGTGGTTGACTCGGAAGAATTAAGAGCGGAAGATTACAGGAAATACCGTGAGCTTTATAAGCTTTTAGCAAAGATAAATCAATTGCCGGATAATTATGCGCATCCCGAGAAAAAGGAAGCATTTAAGGAACTTATGGATCATAAGCTTTATTCAGATGCTGTTAAGTCTCCGTTCTTTATAGATAAACTGGCCCAAAGCATTGAAGAAGGGGGATTTAACTTTGAAATGTCCTGTATGCTTGAGGCTGATCTGAGATCATATCTTAAAAGCGGCGATCCTAAATATGCCAAACTGCAATATGCCATTACGGATGCACACTTATATCACAGTCACAGGGAACCCGAAGGACAGACGATAGGCAAAAAGCGAAACGGAAGAAAATTTGTAGCAGCGTTGACGTTTTTTGTTATTGTTCTGATCTTATTTGCCGTGTCAGCGTTCATCAGATGGTTCTTGATCTGGGATGGGGATTCTATAATGCTTTTTGTCTTTTGTATCATTGGTGTATTATTTGGTATTGTTTTGATAGTTCGAACAATAATTTACGATAAGAAATATAAATAAAAGTAAGGGGGAGAAGCATGTTAAGGAATCCCAAAACAGCATTGTTTATTTTCATTTTGGCCATATTATGTTTTGCGGGTTTTTCTTATTATAATGCGCAAGCGGCTATTTTTAAGAAACCGGCAACCGATATTACTTATGCGGATCTGGGAAAACTCAAAGGTAAAGTTCATGTAACAATGGATGTTGATAAATGCCTTGGCTATTATATGAGTTCTAAACAAAGATCTGATCTTCCCGACAGATCAAGATATTATCTTGTTTTGCATTATGATAAAAAAATAAAAAAATACGATAAGGCAATAGGAATCAAGGTAGATTCCCAGGATTTCGAAAGATGGGATAAACTTGTTGAGGATACTAAAAATGATAACGAAAAAGCAGAGCATATAAAAGTTGATGGCTATATAACCGGTATGGATGTGGATCACGGTAAGATTTTCATTGAATCTCTTGGAAAAACCGGGTTATCCGTGAATTTATATTCGGGTAAATATATTGTTTTAAAAAACTCGAAAGAGTTAAATACAAAAAGATTTACATTGTTATTTGTCGGAATATTATTGATCGTCGTCGGTGTGGCATATCTGCTTTTGGTTTATCATCCGTTTAACAGGGAATAAAACGGATTTTGATAATTTTGTAACATTCAAATTTGACCGGAAGATGGTTTAAGAAAAGGATAAAAAATACCGATAAATATATATAGTGTGTAAATGCTTGAAAAGGGGAAATTAATTAAATGAATATAGAGCTTCAATGCTGTGCTCTTTTTATATTACTCACAATTATCGTTATGTTTCACCGTGAGAAAAAGCTTGATCTTATGAACCGCAAGCTTTTTCTTCGTGCGGTCTATGCATGTTTTGCATGTCTCGTGTTTGATATAGCATCGGTTGTTCTTATCAATATTTCCACAATAACCGGAACGGGCGATCTCATTACAAAGATCATTTGCAAATTATACATAATGCTGCTTGGTTTGCAGGGTTACTACGCTTATCTTTACGTATCCACGAATCTGCTTCCGAGAGATAAGGGCTGGGCAAAAATAGCCTGGATAAAGAGGGATATATGAGAAAGATTTTTATTATCATTATCAATATTATCATTATGGCTGCAATACTGAGTTTCGTTGTTCTCTATTCCGGATTTACAAACAGGAATTCTTACAGAAGACAGATAGAATACTTCGAAAATACTACTGTCACCATGGAAGAAGTTACCGAAAACTATCTGGAAGGCGAACAGAGAATTTGTGATGTATGGGCGCAATATATAATAAATAATAATATGACAATTGAAGAGGCAGCTGAGTATATACGTACATCGCATGTACTTACTCATACTTCGGCGCATCTTATTTATCTTGATACTTTAAATGGTCTTTCCACACGAGCAAGACAGGGGACAGAAGACGACTATGCGGTTTCATATGCAAGGGTGGATGTACTTAATAATGTGGACTGGAGTGAAGATATCGGTGATTCTACCAAAATAACCCGTGCATATACAAACCCGATGAACGGTGAACAGTCGCTTGCATTCTGCAACACCATTACACTGTATGATCCGGAAAGCAATGCTTCAAAAAAAGCCATGCTTTTAAGAGTTATTCCAATTTCCGAACTTGAAAAGAAATGGATCTTTCCGCAGTCGGAACTGGTGAATGCCGAACTGGCTATGATTGATGCTGACGGAGACTATATTCTTAAGGGTTACAGTTTTAAAAACTCCAATTTCCTTGAATTCTACAAATCATATAATTCAAACGATCCCGAATCGACAAAGCAGATGTTTGACAGGATTACTTCATCAACCGGTTCGATATCGATCATAGACTCACATAACAGGGAGTGTGTTCTTGCTTTTACGCCTGTGGATGATACTTCAGGATGGACATTGCTTGGCCTGGTTCCTGCAGATGATCTTAATGTGGAAAATAGAGAAACATGGCTTCTTTTCGGTGTGGTTTCTTTGGGCTTGATGATTCTTTTTATATTTGACTTAGGCCATATGCTTTTCTTAAACAAACGTCTTCAGGTTACAGCCAGGGAAGCAGAATCCGCAAATAAAGCAAAGACGGATTTCCTTTCAACCATGTCGCATGACATCCGAACACCCATGAATGCCATCATAGGTCTTACGACCATTGCCGAGAAAAATCTCGGAGACGTAAAGGCCACAAAGGAAAGCCTCAGGAAGATCAGTCTGGCAAGCAATCATCTGCTCACGCTTATTAACGATATTCTTGACATATCCAAAGTTGAAAGCGGAAAACTGAAACTTAGTCCCTTAACATTTTCCATAGTGGAAACAGTTGAAAATCTTGTAAATATTTCACAGCCGATGATCAAGGAAAAAAATCTGGAATTCTGTTTTCATGTGAACAAAATGGAAAAAGAATATCTGTATACAGATCAGCTGCGTCTTAATCAGATTTACATCAATATTCTTTCAAATGCCGTAAAATATACCGAACCCGGTGGGCGTATATGCGTGGATCTTACAGAAGAAGAAAGCCCCGAACCCGGTTGTATACGTTTGGCATATGTAGTAGCCGATACCGGCATCGGAATGAGTAAAGAGTTTCTTGAGACCATGTATCAGCCGTTCTCCAGACAGGTGGACAGTCGCGTAAACAGCATTCAGGGAACAGGTCTCGGACTTGCGATCACAAAGCAGATGGTCGAGCTGATGGGAGGAACGATCGAATGTCAAAGTGAGCAGGGAAAAGGAACTACTTTTAAGGTTGTGCTGGATATTCCTGCTGCAGAAAAGCAGAGAGAAGATATGCACTTTGATCCCATTGACATTCTTATTGTTGATGACGATGAAGTAATGCTTCAGTCAACTGCCGACACACTCGAGTCTCTCGGCGCATCAGCCGAACAGTCGAGAAGCGGAAGTGAAGCGATTGAAATGATAAAGAAAAAGCATCTTTCCGGAAAAGATTACGATGTGATCATCATTGACTGGAAAATGCCTGAAATGGATGGCATTGAGACTATCAGACAGATAAGATCCGAGATAAACTCTGATTCTCCGATCCTACTGATTTCCGCATATGACCGTTCTGACATTGAGGATAAAGCAAAAGAAGCAGGGGCGGTAGGTTTCGTCAGCAAGCCGCTTTTCCGTTCCACGCTTTATGATAAGATAAACATTCTTATCGGGAAAGAATCCGGTTCACTTGAAGTGGAGGACGATAATTCCGATCTGGAAGGCCTGCGCATTCTTGTGGCTGAGGATAATGATATAAACTGGGAGATAATCTCTGCCATGCTGACCATGTTCGGTATCACTGCCGAACGTGCAGAAAACGGACGCAAATGTGTGGAGATGATCAAAGAGGCTGAAGAAGGCAGTTACGAGCTGATATTCATGGATGTCCAGATGCCTGAAATGAACGGTCTTGATGCAACAAA
>CACZOG010000038.1 GCA_902782715.1 uncultured Lachnospiraceae bacterium
CATCGTCCTCAATCTTAGCATTGACAACAATACATAACTCATACTTATTCATGCTAATTACCTCCTTTTGGTCTCTGGCCCCTACTCTGAATAGGAGCAAGGAATTATTTCATCACGGACTTATATAATAACACACACATTTTCAATCCGCAAGAATTTTTTACTTTCTTATTTTAATGTTTTTTTCGAGCTTGCTGCGGGTTATTTCTATCTGATGCCCACATGTTGTGCACTCGAGTCTGCAATCCGATCCGACACGCAATATCTTCCATTTGCTGCCCCCGCACGGATGCGTTTTTTTGAATTCGAGAATATCTCCTTCGTTTAAAGCCACCATTGTTTTTTCCTTATTATAATTGCGATTGTGCTTCTGTTGCTTTTATAACTGCGAGAGGACTTCTCCTACTTTGCCGCATATGGCGAGATTCGCATATCTGTCCCTCGGTGTCGGCTGAAGATTGATCACCACGAGCTTCTTTCCTCTGTAATAATCAATAAGACCTGCCGCAGGATAAACCGCAAGCGAAGTTCCCGCAATTATCAGAATATCCGCTTCGGAAATATACTGAACGCTCTTCTGCATGGTCCTTCCGTCCAAGCCTTCTTCGTAAAGAACGACATCGGGTTTGATGATCCCGCCGCATTCACATTTGGGGATCATGTAATCCGCATCGTTTTTATCAAGCTTCTCCGATTCGGCAAGTTTTGCCTTGATTCCTTCGAAATCGTAGAATTTATGACACTTCATGCAGTAGTTTCTCTGCACGCTTCCGTGAAGTTCCATGACTTCTTTGCTTCCGGCAGCCTGATGAAGTCCGTCTATGTTCTGTGTTATGACTGCTTTTAACTTACCCTCAGCTTCCCACTCTGCAAGTTTAAGATGTGCCTTGTTGGGCTTTGCTCCTTCCAAAAGAAGTTTGTCCTTGTAGAATTTATAAAATTCCGCCGTCTTTCTCATAAAGAAAGTATGGCTTAAGATCGTCTCGGGCGGATAGTCGTACTTCTGATTGTAAAGTCCGTCCACGCTTCGAAAATCCGGAATTCCGCTTTCCGTCGAAACTCCCGCTCCGCCGAAAAATACTATATTGTTGCTTTCCTCAACCCATTTTTTTAAAGTTTCGATTTCGCCCATTTTAATACCCCCTTTGCAGATAATACCACGCTTTGATTATACACCAATTCTGTCGTTTTTAATAACGAAATGTGCTATAATTATTAATTGAGGTAAAAAAATGATCACGTATATTTATATTGCCAATCTGGCAGTTTCATTGATATTCACATTTCTTTATGTTCTGATGTGGCACAAGCACTTTGATGTTCACCTGACACTGGTTTTCGTGTTCGTGCCCATTTCCTGCGCGGGCTATGTTCTTTACTCTCTTTCGGATTCTCTCGGCTCGGCCCTTAATGCCAATTCGATAATGTATTTAGGAGGAACTTTCATCCCGTTTTTTGTAATGATGTGCGTTTTGGAAAGATGCGATGTCATTTTCCCCAAATTTCTTCGTATCATATGCTTTACGTGGTCAGCACTTATGTATCTCTGCGTTCTTACCGCAGGCAGACTTACGATCTTTTACAAAGACGTAACCTTCGAAAAGATCGGCGACTTCTCCGTTCTTCACAAGACTTACGGACCGATGCACACAGTTTTTTACATAATGCTTGTAACATATTTCCTGATATCCATTATCACGATCATTTACAGTTTCTTCTTTAAAAAGAATGTGTCGAATAAGATCGTACTGCTTCTCTTTATCCCCGGAATGACAACTTTCCTGTCGTTTTTTGTGGGAAGGATGTTTACCAATCTCATGGACTTTTCGGTATTCTCGTATGTGATCCTGCAGGCTCTGTATCTTCTTATCGTTTATGAGATCTGCCTTTACGACGTAAACGATACTCATATCGACTCGCTCGTTCAGTCGGGAACTTCGGGATTTATCTCTTTTGACTTTTCCATGCGTTATTTAGGAAGCAACGATGCGGCCAAGAATTTTATTCCCGAGTTAAAAGACATTCACGTCGATACGCCGATCAAAAAGAATGAATTCCTTCAGTCGACATTCTCCGAGTGGCTTGATAATTTCAAAAGCGGGGCAAAAAAAGAACCGATCCTCTATCGTAAAGACGATCGTATTTATTTAATTGACATTGATTATCTCTACGACTCCGTAAGAAAAAGAGGCTACAGATTATTCATAACCGATGATACGGAAAACCAGAAATACATAAAGCTCATGGAAGATTTCAATTCCAAGCTCAATGATGAAGTTAAGGAAAAAACAGCCCACATTACCGCAATGCATGATAAACTGATCGTTTCGATGGCGACCATGGTTGAAAGCCGCGACAACTCAACGGGCGGTCACATCAAACGAACCAGCGAGGGTGTGCGGATCCTTATCGAAGAGATAAAAGCCGACAGCCACAGCCGTCTGATGCTTGAGGAAAATTTCTGCAATCACATCATAAAAGCAGCACCCATGCACGATCTCGGCAAAATCGCCGTAAAAGATTCCATACTTCAAAAGCCCGGCAAGTTCGAACCCTGGGAGTTTGAAGAAATGAAAAAGCATGCGGATGAAGGTGCAAGGATAGTAAGCGAGATCCTCGAAGGAACGGATGATCTGTATTTTAAAAAGATCGCGGAAAATGTTGCGCATTATCATCACGAAAGATGGGACGGTTCGGGATACCCCGAAGGTCTTAAGGGAAAAGACATTCCGCTTGAAGCAAGGATCATGGCCATCGCGGATGTTTACGATGCTCTGGTAAGTAAAAGAGTATACAAAGACAGCATGTCATTTGAGAAAGCCGATGAGATCATCATGGAAGGCTTCGGAAAGCACTTCGACGAGTCGTTAAAACCCTATTACGTAAGTGCAAGACCGAAACTGGAAGCTTATTATTTATCTCAAGGCAAATAGATCATAACACTAAAAAATGCCGCTTATTCGGCGGCATTTTTATTTTGCTTTAATCAAAAAAACTTACATCTGATGTCTGACGATCCTGTATTCGTCCCCGCACTGATAATACGGGCACTGATAATGCGAGTCCGTGTTTAAGCGGATGTAATCGTCTTCATCCATGCTTACGCAGCAGACATATTCTTCTTCATCATCGTCAAAGACGAAATTGGCACATTCTTCACATGAGATATCCATAAATTTCCCTCTTTTTATTTAAACAGAATACCTTTCAGGCAAAGGTTGGGCTCCATCGTATCGAAGTTCCATGTATGGAAGGAATCGCCCGCGCAGAATTCATAATCCTTGCAGTCGGCGCATTTGCCTGTTTTTCTGAAATCGTTTCTGAAATTAACGAATTTGTTTTCCCAGACTTCCTTGAGATTGTCTGTTCTGACATTGCCCTGTATGAGTTCGGGACGTCTTTCGATATCAAGGCATCCGCCGATATCTCCGTTGTACATGATGCTTGCGGTATATACTCCTGCATTGCATAGGAAATACCATTTTCTGACTTCCCTCTCCGTCTCGACTCCGAGATAGTGAGAACACCCGTAGGTAACTTCCATTTTGTCTTCGAATCTTTTATCCCTGATAAATTCGAAAAGTCTTAAATACTCTTCTTTCGAGAGCATAAGGTCGGCATTTTCCTTCGCACGTCCGATGGGTTCTATGTTAATGACACGCCATGAACGCACACCCACCTTCTTAAACTCTTCATACATCTTATCAAGTTCGTCGATGTTCTTATGGTAAATGACCGTGGTTATCTGAACATGGGAGATTCCGACTTCGATAAGATTCTTTATTCCTTCGATGGTCTTCTCGTAGCATCCGGGCGATTGTCTGAACCACTCATGGTTTTCCTTAAGACCGTCTACGCTTATCGATACCGTTCTTAACCCCGCTTTTCTTAATCTGCGGGCGGTTTCTTTATCTATGAGAGTTCCGTTCGAGGTCATTCCCCAGGTAAATCCGAGATTTTGAGCGAACTCCATGATCTCGAAGAATTCAGGTCTCAAAAGAGGCTCTCCGCCTGTTATGCAAAGGCGCATCTTTGAGCTGTCGAAATCCTTTTTTACCTGTAAAAGCGTCTCTTTTATCTCATCGACGGAAAGCATGTTGCTTACATCGATGTCGCCGCATCTTGAACCGCAGTGAAGACAGTGCTCATTGCAAAAAGGAGTGATCTCCAGGAAAAGAGACCTGAGTTCCGGGTTCGGTCTTAATGTCTCTTCTCTGTATTTTGCGAGCTGACGCATATGTGTCTTTTTTATTTCTTTGCTGAGTCCCGAGTTGTTTTTCTTCTTCATTTCATTCTCCTGATCACTCAAACCACTCGGGCGGTCCGTATACATCTTCGTTTACATTAAGGTCCGGATCGTAGTTGTCATCATACTCGTTAGGATCCACATCAATGGGTGGTCCGTAAAGGGTGGGCTCAACATTCATATCGGGCTCATAATTATCCCAGACGGGCGGGCCGTATTCGGGCTGGGGCTCGTTCATTTTAGGATCGTACTCGTCAATATACATGTCAGGAGGTCCGTAGATCTCTCCGGGAAAGTTTTGAAATGGATCATACGAAGGATCGAGCATCTCGGGCGGGCCGTAAATGGCTTCCGGACGGTTGTTCGAAGGCATAAATGCACCGGCAAGTCCTGAAGCCGTGGCACATATGATAAAAAGAATGATATGTCCGATTCCGAACACAAGCAAAAGAAGCGTCCACCATGCGCTCTTTCCCGCATCGCGAAGTCTTCTTACCGTAAGTGCTATCCAGGGAATGACCGCAATTATAAGATATGCAAGCTTAATGAGAGCCAGCACAAGGAAAGCATAATGAATGATGTTTCCGATCAGTCTGACGGATGAATCGAAATCATAGTCAAGAAGAATGATCGATATCGCCGATATGACAAGATTGATGCATACGAGCGCACCTATGATCACATGAAAAATAAAAGCAAACCAGTATTCTTTTTTACTGCTTGTTCCTTTGTAGTCAAATATTCGGGCCCATAATTTAAGCTGTGCACTGAAGAAGTTAACTTCCATATGTATCCCCTTTACATTTACACCTTTATTTATGCCTTTTCTTTGCCATGGGTAATGTTGTCATATATAAGTTTGAATGCGTGCTCCGAAAGTCCCGCGGTCTTTAATTCCTTAACCTTCTCGGGAGAAACAACATCCACGATCTTAATATATACATCCGATCTTCTCGGAATTCTTTTCTTAACAAATTCGGTACCGCTTATAGCGATGATGACAACGGGGCACTCTGCCTTGGTGGCAATTTTAAATGCACCGTTCTTAAACTCAAGCAAAGGAGCTTCGGTTCTGTTTCTGGTTCCTTCGGGGAAAATGAACACGCTTGTAAGATCGTTCTTGATATAATCGGCAGCCTTGTTGATCGTAACGATCGCATTCTTTACCGAATCTCTGTCGATCGCCATGAAACCGGTCTTGTGCATTACCGCACCCGTAATGGGAATATTGAAATTCTCGGGTTTGCTGACGAACACGAGCATGTGCTTCTTGAGCGCATACATAACGCTCATGGGGTCGTAGTTTGATAAGTGGTTGGCTACAACGAGAAATCTCGTGCCGGGTTTCGGAAGTTTCTCTTTTCCTTCGACATGAACATGTACATTAAGGAAAAAGAGCGCTATCTGAACGGTCTCAACGAAGATCCATCTGTAAAACTTTGAAGGCTTTGTAACCTCTTTCTTCTTATTTACGGTAAGTGACCATAAAAAGAGGATCAGCCAGTAAATGAGTTCCCATGCGATTATCCATGCAAAAAGCATTCCGACGAACACGAGAATATGCCAGGGTGATGTGTACCATTTACAGAGTATCTGTGTTGCGATCGCACTTATTACGCCAAGCGCCGTTAATATATAGAGCATTTATCTTATCTCCTTGTCTGGAAATGTTAGTTTTATTTTAGAATAATCTTAAATTAAATGCAAAGGCCTGTTTCTTCGGGCAGACCGAGACGGATGTTCATGCACTGAATGGCAGCGCCCGATGCACCTTTTCCGAGGTTGTCGAAGATCGATGTAACGAGGATCCTGTCTTCGTTACCCGTAACGTAGATCTTCGCATCGTCGCGTCCCGCGAATTCGTTCGCATGGAAGAAGTTTCCGAGTTCTTCTTCGGAACCGAAGGGCATTACTTTTATGAACTGCTCGCCGGCGAAGAATTCGGTAAACATCTTGTGAACATCTTCGGGCGAATACTTCTTCGTCATCAGATTTGTAAAGATGGGGAATGTTACTATCATTCCACAGTAATAGTCATCAACCACGGGAACAAAAAGAGGCTCGCACTCAAGTCCGGCGATCGCTTTCATCTCTTTTAAATGTTTGTGCTTCTGTGAAAGCGCATACATTCTCGGAGCGTAAAGATCGTTTCTTTTATCTTCCGCTTCGTAGAGCGCGATCGCTTTTTTGCCCGCTCCCGAATATCCCGAAAGGGCATTAACGCATACGGGATAATCCGTTTTGATGAAGCCTTCTTTTATAAGAGGGTAAACGTCCATAAGAAAGCCCGAAGCATAGCATCCGGGATTTGCGATGCGGTTGCTTGTTGCAATTCTTTCCCTGAAATCCTTTCCGAGTTCCGGAAGTCCGTAAGCCCAGTCCTTTTCGGTTCTGTGTGCTGTGGATGCATCTATTATCACCGTATGATCGTTATCCTTGTCGATAAGTCCGACAGCCTCGATAGCGGCTGCGTCGGGAAGGCAGAGGAATGTCACGTCCGAGGCGTTAATGAATTTCTTTCTTTCTGCGGGATCTTTTCTTAACTCGGAGTCTATCTTTAATACTTCGATGTCATCCCTTCCCGTAAAACGCTCGTTGATTCGAAGTCCTGTTGTTCCTTCGCTTCCGTCAATGTAAACTTTTGTCTTCATAAATTTATCCTTAATGTTTTTTTATTTCTTATAAAAGAGGTTGATTAAAACTTGATCCTCAGACCCTTGGGGTAGTGATTCTTTATCACTCCGTTTACCGCTTTGCCCCATCCGAGTGAGACGCCTTTTACGGTGATCAGTGTCCAGCCGTTTTCGCAGTCTTTTCTTATCTCTTCCCCATGACGATATTTTAACGCTTCTTCATCGTCAAGTTCAACGGATCTTTTGACATTATCCTTGGATAATGCCATAGCAAAAGAATGTGAGGGTTCGAATCTGTCTTTCTTGATAATGCCCAGTTCAAGACCTTTTCTTACAACCTTAAGTTTATCACAATTTACATCAAAACCCTTCGGTTGTAAATATATATAATCGGAAACCGCGGTTAAATCTTCCTTTGTGTATTCAAAGTCCGTTAAATTCTGTCTGATGAAATCGTTTATGAGTTCGGATGTTTTTTTATCGATGCCTGAACCGTTCTGTCTTTTAGAGGCCTTGTCTTTCTTCTTTGACTTCTTAACTTCGTTTTCAGATTCCGCATCGGTCGGGCTTTCATCCGAAATGTTTTTTAAGACACAGATAAAATGTCCTTCGCCGTCGATCTTATGAGGCCAGAGTCTTGCGCATTTCCTTATGCTTTCTCTGATCCTTTCGGGATAATCCTTGTTAAGCCACCCGCTGTGACCATGCTCGAAATATTCGAAGACCGGAACATCTGTTATCTCGAAGTCTTCATATTCGCTTAAGAAATCCGCCATTTGGATCTCGTCTTCATCGGGAGCGAACGTGCAGGTTGAATATACTAAGGATCCGCCGGGTCTTAATGCTTTTACCGCGTGAGAGAGAATCTCTTTCTGCCTTTCGGCGCACATTGTCACATTCTCGGGGCTCCATTCGGTTATCGCCGTTTCATCTTTTCGAAACATTCCCTCGCCCGAGCAGGGTGCGTCAACCACTATAACATCGAAGTACTCTTCGAAATTATCGGCTATTTTATCGGGTGTCTCGTTTAAGACAACGCAGTTTGAAACTCCCATTCTTTCTATATTAGAAGAAAGGATCTGTGCCCTCTCCCTGTTTATCTCGTTTGATACAAGGATCCCCTCACCCTGCATTAAAGCTGCAAGCTGCGTGGATTTGCCGCCGGGAGCCGCGCAGAGATCAAGAACTTTAATACCTTTTATTTCTTTTACGCTCTCAATCGCACTGACAACCGCCATCGCAGAGGGTTCCTGCATATAAAATGCACCCGCATCGTGGAGTGCTTCTCTTCCGTATTTTTCATCACCCGAAGCCTCGAATCCGGTTTTGCACCATTTGACTTTTTTTAATTCAAAAGGGAAAGCCTGCGTAAAAGATCCGACATCGGTTTTTAAGGTATTTACCCTTATTCCGACTCTTTT
The DNA here is from genome assembly GCA_902782715.1 of uncultured Lachnospiraceae bacterium. Lineage (GTDB taxonomy): Bacteria > Bacillota > Clostridia > Lachnospirales > Lachnospiraceae > UBA3766. The sequence continues at coordinate 8,301 of CACZOG010000038.1, forward strand.
TTCGTCTTCAAGTGCTTTTATAAAGTCAGAATACTCCCCACCCAGCATTTTCTTCATTCGGTTTTCAAATTCTACGGGCAGGTTTATCATATTCTTTCTCTTTTTCCGACAGATGCCGTATTACCAAAATCTTTGATAATACGGCATTTGCTATGTGTTTCTTATTATTTTGTTAACGTGTTTTTAGTCGATGATGTTCTTAACACCCATGATGGTGTTGTATGTTGCGTTACCGATGTATGTGTTCTGACGGCTGTTTGCCGCATGAACGATCTTTCCGTCGCCGATGTAGATCGCGGCGTGCGTACATTTTCCGTTCTTACCGTAGATTATGATATCGCCGGGCTGTGCTTCGGCATACGTTACAAGTCGGCCGTTGTTGTTGTACTGTCCGGACGGCGTTCTGTCGATGGAGTATCCGAAGTGAGCATAGATCAGTTTCGTGAAGCCCGAACAGTCGGTACCCGTTTCAAGTGAGTTACCGCCCATTACATATTTAAGTCCTACGAACTGACATGCGTACTCAACGAGTTCTTTTCTTAAATCGGTGGTGTTCTCGAGAGAATATGTATTGCCTTCGGCCATTGCCCTCTTTCTGGCTGCTTCCTGCTCTGCGGCAATTCTCTCTCTTTCCTTACGCTCTTCCTCTTCCTTGGCAAGTCTTATTGCTTCTTCTTCCTCGAGTGTGATACCGAGTGAGTAGCTCTTCTGAACCAAAAGTTCGTCTCTGGTATAAGGCTCGTCGATAAGGATCGACTGCGCAAGCTGATCTCCGTATATGAAATACTGACTCATTACATATCCCTGTGCGTTACCGGATGTGATCCTGAACCAGTCTCCGTCTTTTTCATTAATAAATATAACCGCACCGTCGTAGATCTTTGCGGTAGGCTCTGCATCCACGTCGGGTGAAACTCTTACGTTGACATATGAATCAACGCAGGCGATTCCGATCTGGCCTCCCAGAGTATTGCTTATATCCATAAGGAGCTGTGCTTCGGGGGAGATGACTTCCACGTTGCTTCCGCATTCGATCTCCATATCCCTTGCCACGCCTGATACTTCAGCCAAAGGAACTTCGTATGATTCAACACCTATTTCGGTCTCAAATTCATAATAATTCCTGATGGAAGTGTTGTCCCACTGTCCCATCTCATTTTTTCCCGCAGCGTTACTGTTGTAGGAAGAAATGAAAAATGCGAAAAAGAGCGCCGAAAGTCCCGCTGCCTGAATCGCACCTATTTTCGTTATGCTGAATACCTTTCCCAATCTCGTCATGCTTATCTCCTTAAATCCTAAACACCGATTGTTACTGTCTCTGTGTATCATACCCTGTTGTCAAAACCGTGGCGAGAAGCGAACCGTTCTCGTCGGTTAATGTCATCAGATAACTGCAGGTTGTCCTGCCTTTTTTAATCTTTTCTGCAGTGCAGATTATTTTTTCTCCTCTGGCGATAGAATGGAAATCGATCGTTGAAGAAAGCGATACCATTCCTGCCTTCTCATGGTTGGTAGCTACTGCGAAGGTAAAATCCGCTAAGGTAAAATATACTCCGCCCATAACGTTTCCGACTGCATTCTTATGTCTGTCGCAGACCGTCATGCTGCATGTTGCCGTATCTTCGCCGACAGAATCGATGACCATGTAGTTTTCAGTCGCAAATCTGTCGTTTTCAAAAAATTTTCTGACTTCTTCGAGTGTTTTCATTTTTTAGTCTGTTCCGTTTTACTGATTCTGTCCTGTTATGTAACGTGCAACATAAACGCCGCTTGCGGATGCATGTGAGAGCGAATGTGTTACGCCTGAGCCGTCTCCGATCACGAAGAGACCTTTGTTTCTTGTCTCAAGGTTGTTGTCGAGTTCAACTTCCATGTTATAGAATTTGACCTCAACACCGTAAAGAAGCGTATCGTCGTTTGCCGTTCCGGGACAGATCTTATCGAGCGCATATATCATCTCGATGATCCCGTCAAGAATTCTCTTGGGGATCACAAGGCTTAGATCGCCGGGTGTTGCGGCAAGCGTGGGTGTTACATAACCCTCCTGGATCCTGGAAGTATTGCTTCGTCTTCCTCTTACCAGATCGCCGAAACGCTGAACGATAACTCCGCCTCCGAGCATGTTGGAAAGCTTGGCGATGCTTTCGCCGTATCCGTTAGAGTCCTTAAAAGGCTCTGAAAAATGCTTTGAAACCAGGAGCGCAAAGTTCGTATTCTCCGTATGCTTAGCGGGATCTTCGTAACTGTGTCCGTTAACCGTTACGATTCCGTTGGTATTCTCATTTACTACGGCACCGTGAGGGTTCATACAGAAGGTACGTACAAGATCCTCAAATTTCTCGGTTCTGTAAACGATCTTGCTTTCATAAAGTTCATCCGTAAGCGCCGAGAAGATTTCTGCGGGAAGTTCCACTCTGACACCGATGTCTACACGGTTTGATTTGGTAGGGATATCGAGGTCGTTGCAGACGCTTTCCATCCATTTGCTTCCCGATCTTCCTACGGAAATGATGCATTTATCGCATTCGTATTCACCGCTTTCGGTAATTACCGAATATCCGCCGTCATCAAGTTTTTTAACCTTTTCAACGGGTGTGCGGAAGAATATCTCAACTTTATCTTTTAAGTAATTGTAAAGGTTCTCGAGCACGACATAGTTAATGTCGGTTCCTAAATGTCTTACCTGAGCATCGAGAAGATGAAGTCCGTTTTCAAGACACATCTTCTTGATCTTTGTATCTGCGGTGGAATAAAGCTTTGTGCCTTCTCCGCCGTATGCAAGATTTATTTCGTCAACATACTTCATCAATGCGATGGCTTCGTTCTTTCCTATGTATTCGTAAAGCGAACCGCCGAACTGATTGGTGATGTTGTACTTTCCGTCCGAAAAAGCTCCGGCTCCGCCGAAACCGTTCATGATCGCACATGTCGGGCATTTGATACAGGTCTTTACCTTGACTCCGTCGATAGGGCATTTTCTTTTCTCAAGCGGATTGCCCGCTTCAAAGATGGCAATCTTAAGATCCGAGTCAATCTTTGTCAGCTCATATGCCGAGAAAATACCGCCGGGTCCCGCTCCGACTATAATCACATCATATTTCATTTTGTACCCCCGAGTATTTTATTGTTGTGTATAATCAAACGAAATATCGTCCCAAACGTATCCTGCACCGCCCGAAAGCTGCATATCGCCTTCTGCCGGTTCTTTCATGCTCTGAAGTCTTTCCATTGTGGCTTCAGTGTCCTTGATATCTCTGTTTCGGTCACTTGCAAGCTTTACTATTCCAAGTATCGATGCCACGATGGCTGCCACACACAGAAGCGTGACCGCAATGCACATGATTCCCTTTTTATCTGCATTGTCATCCCTCTCGATGATCATTTCGAAGGCATCTGATCTTTTATCGTTATCCTTTGCATTATTCCAGACCGGTTCGATCACTCTTATAGGTTCGGATACTGTTTTATTTTCTTTGATCTGTGTATTCTGTTGTAAATTATGTCCGTCCGGTGATGAATTTATTACTCTGAAAGTTGTTTTAGCCTCAACTTTTGCTGCTGTTTCAGATTTGTTTTCAACGTACGCTTCCCGTTTCGTAACGTCTTCTTTGTCTTCCCGCAGTGCATCTACTTCATCCCATATGGATCCTGTTTTCATGTCGTCCATAGAGCACCAAATTCCCTTTTTATACCATATTCCTTAACAGTATAACACTAATTCAGCTTTAATTCCATACTTTATGTAAACTTTTTTGACAAAAAAATGACAATAAAAAAGCCCTCCCTGTCGGTTTCCCGATAAGGAGGGCGGAAAAATCTTATGACAACAATTTACTGTCTGTCTCTGTTAAGCCAGTCATTATATGCTGCGTTTGCTTCTTCGCTTTCTTTTTTGTCCTTCCATGCATTGATCTCAGAACAAATGGCAAGCATTTCATCAACGACAAGTTCGACTTTCGCCGGTTTTACGTATTTTAAATACGAAGTCATCCTGTCCATTGCCTTGGGACTCTTAAGATTCCTGGCAATCTCATCCGCCAGTCTCTCGTCATATCCTAAAAGAAGCATTTCATCTGTCATTTTTTTCTTGGAATAGATCCATTCGGAATTGGTACCCATATTTTAGATTTCAAAAAGATCGCTTAATTCTTTTACTGCGCCGTCTCTTTCGTGAGCAAGAACCTTCTTTGCGAGAACCTAGCCGAGCTGAACGCCTTCCTGGTCGAAACTGTTTACGTTCCCTAA
>CACZOG010000039.1 GCA_902782715.1 uncultured Lachnospiraceae bacterium
GGAATGATCCCTTCGATCACATTAAGTCCGGATACGCCTGCTGAAGATGTATTCCCTTATCTTGAGGATGTTAAACAGGTTCTCGTTATGACTGTTCAACCCGGAGAGGGCGCTCAGTCATATATCGATAAATGTACGGACAAGATAAAAGCCATCAGGGCAGAGATAGTTAAAAGAGGACTGGACGTTGATGTTGAAGTTGACGGAGGAATCAACGAAGAGACGATCACAACCGCAAGAGATGCGGGAGCGAATGTATTCGTTATGGGTTCTTCGATCTTTAACGGTGCACCGTATGAATCAGTAAAGAAATATACGGAAATCTTAAATAAATAAAATATTGATCATGCAGATCTGTTGCCGGACACGTATATGTGCCCGGTTTTTTTATTCCCACGACAAATACTATAAGAAAAAAAAGACAGGAAAAATAATAAAAAAATGTTGACATACATATTAACTGAGAATATTATAAAGACAGAAAACAATTAAACGATTGTTTAATCGTTTATTCCGAGGAGGTTCGAATATGAAGAAAACTTATAACATTGAAGTCGATTGCGCCAACTGTGCAAATCTTATGGAAGATGCAGCCAAGAAGACTGCAGGCGTAAAGGACTGTACAGTAAATTTTATGACACAGAAGATGATCGTTGAATTTGAAGAAGGCGAGAATGACACAAAAGTAATGAAGCAGGTTCTTAAGAACTGTAAGAAGGTTGAGGACGACTGCGATATCGAGCTGTAAACAGAGAAGGGTGAACACATGAACAAGAAACAGAAGAGAATGCTCATCAGAATAATACTATCTCTTGTTTTGCTTATAATACTTGGCGTTATAAGTCATGTATTCAAGGCAAGCAAGGGCATGCTTTTCTGGTTCTTTTTATACCTTATTCCCTACGGAATAATCGGATATGACATTCTTAAGAAAGCATTTAAGGGAATCGTCAAGGGAAGAGTCCTTGATGAAAACTTCCTTATGGCGGTTGCCACAGTCGGTGCATTCGCCCTTGCTCTTATTCAGAGAAGCGGAGATTACAAAGAAGCCGTAGCGGTTATGCTTTTCTATCAGATCGGTGAACTCTTCCAGAACATTGCAGTAAGGAAGAGCCGTAAGAACATATCCGAACTTATGGATATCCGCCCTGATTATGCGAATATCGAAAAGGACGGTGAACTCGTTCAGGTATCTCCCGATGAAGTTTCCGTAGGAAGCATTATCACCGTTCAGCCCGGAGAGAAGATTCCTCTGGACGGATTCGTCAAAGAAGGAGCATCTACACTTAATACTGCGGCGCTTACGGGTGAGAGCGTGCCCAGAGACGTTAATGTCAACGATGAAGTAATAAGCGGCTGTATTAACCTTACAGGCGTTCTTAAGATTGAGACGACCAAAGAATTCGGTGAATCGACAGTTTCGAAGATCCTCGATCTTGTGGAGAATTCAAGTTCGAACAAATCAAGATCCGAAGATTTCATATCGAAGTTTGCGAAAGTCTATACACCTGTTGTATGTATAAGTGCACTCTGTCTTGCAATCATCCCGCCGCTTTTTACAATGCTGATCCTTAAAAGTTCTCCCTTATGGATGACCTGGATCTACCGAGCACTTACATTCCTTGTTATTTCCTGCCCCTGCGCACTGGTCATAAGCATTCCGCTTTCATTCTTCGCGGGACTCGGCGGCGCAAGTCACGAAGGAATCCTCATAAAAGGCTCAAATTTCCTCGAAACACTCTCGAAGACTAAATACGTCGTATTCGATAAAACAGGCACGTTAACGAAGGGCGTGTTCAACGTAAGCGATATCCATCACAATTCGATCGATGAAGAGAGACTTATAGAATATGCGGCATTATCCGAATGTGCTTCATCGCATCCGATAAGCATAAGTCTTAAAGAAGCATACGGCAAACATATAGACAGAAACAGGGTTTCCAATATCGAAGAGATCTCAGGGCACGGAATCACCGCAGAGGTTGACGGCGTAAGCGTAGCTGCAGGAAATGAAAAACTCATGGAGAAGCTCGGCTTTGACTACAAGCACTGCCATATGAGCGGAACGATCGTTCACATGGCTCTTGATAACGAATATGCAGGACATATCGTTATATCCGATGAGATCAAAGAAGAGTCCAA
>CACZOG010000040.1 GCA_902782715.1 uncultured Lachnospiraceae bacterium
ATCAATCAACCGTCAAGGTTTTCCAAAAATGCCATTGTGTCTTCAAAAATATAAAACTCTTTCAATAATTTATCTTCTTCGTAAACAGCATAAACTCCGTTCGAAAACTTGTAGATATGATAATCAGTGTTGTCATAGTAGTAAATGCCCGCCACATCATCTTCTGCATATGAATCGAACTTGGAGATATATCTTTCTTTTTTCAGATCTTTAAAAGCGGAATACGAATAGTCTTCGATTTTTTGCACAAAAATGGCCTTTACATCACTGTAATAAGCCATTTTGCCCTCTATTTTAATGAATTCTCCATCATCCAGCAGTTTCTCACCCGGAAACGGAGGATACACATCATACCAATGATTCTTGTTATCCGTAATAAGAAATCTGTCATCTATTCTGGCTACGATCGCTTCATCAATCTCATAATACGCTCCATCTCTCGGAAACGGATTGGTCAGATTCGACATATCAAATTCCCAGACGGAGCCGTCCTTTGCTTTATAACTGCATCCGATACACCCCATCAGACATATAAGAACAATACTTAAAAAGAGTTTTTTCATCTTTCCATTCATATTTCATTCCATAGATCATCTTGTGATTTTGTAAATAACGCCGGTTTTATTTACTGTCGCTTTTTGAAAACAGTCTTTTCTTAAACGAATACAGTTTCGCAAGGGTTCCCGAAGCATAGACAATTCCCAAAGCCATTGCTGCCAGAGCCACCGCTATTGTCATTCCGTGTAAGAATCCTGTCAAAAATGTATCCGGCAGCTCCATCATGCTCATGATAAGATTTGCCAGAAGTGACATGATCCCCAGACCCGAGCAGACAATAACAACTATCGAATTGCGCTTCTTGCCTTCATTTTCATATTCTGCAACCTTAAGTACGGTTTCTTTTACTTCTTTATCCATTTGTTTATTCTTCCTTTCTCCATCCAGGATCTCCCTCAGATCCACTTCATAGAAATCGGAAATATCGATCAATATGTCCATATCCGGCATATTGGATCCGGTCTCCCATCTTGAAACGGTTCTTCTGGATACTCCCATCTTCTCCGCAAGCTCTTCCTGCGTGATATTCTTCTCTTTTCTCAGTTCCTTAAGAAACGTTCCTGTCTTTACCAGATCCATTGTTTTTTCCCTTCTTTATTAAATTGACCGCAAGGCCAATCATATTACCGACTGCTACAAGACCAAGTCCCATTGTCAGGTACGGCGTTGTCTGATTTGTTATCATGGAAATAATTATGCAGGTAAGTGCTGCTACACCCATCAAACCTATAACCACATAAACTGTTACCATTACTGCTTTTTCATTTTTCTTCATTTTAATGACCTCCTAAAAATGTTTCAGAATTCTCTGTCGCATCAGTTTTTTGCGACTGCCTTATGATTGCATGTTAATTCCGACACCTGTTTTTTAGAAGGACACAAAACGAGCAAATGCCCTATTTTAGTGAATGAGACATGGGTTGTCCCATAAATATTTTCTAAGAATCTCCAAACTGCCTGAGGGCACACAGATCCGTTTTCTGGTTAATTGGATCTCTTCCCAGACCTTATCCAGGTCAAACCAGCGAACTTCATCTATTTCGCTTTTCTGCAGTACCAAATTGTCAATATCCACATTTCCCTGATATATAAAAACAAAAGATATCTCGTTGTCTTTAAATAATCGACCGTGAAATTCCTTTGAATACTCTCCGTGAAATATACCGATTTTTTTAAGCTCAGATTCACCTGCCTTAATACCCAGTTCCTCATCAAGTTCTCTTAATGCAGATTCAAGCGGTTCATCTCCTGCCACAATATGACCCGCAGAAGAAGTGTCAAACATTCCGGGATGAGAATCTTTATTCAAACTGCGTTTTTGAAGAAGGATATCATATCCGTTATCGGTTTTTCTCACAATCCACACATGCGATGTTCTGTGCTGAACACCCAGTCTGTGCGCTTCCTCTCGTGAAACGGTTTCACCGGACGGTATTCCGTTTTCATCAACTATGTCCAAGTATTCCATTTACATTTATGCTCCATGTCGTAAGAGTTAAATTTCAAGAATCTGCTAAAAAACCTAATCCTTATGTTTAAGGATCGTATATATTATTTTTTCTCTGTCTGTTACAAAAACAATCTGACCTGTTTCATCTTCATAGATGATATTCATCCATCCTGCATCATTCCCAAAATCATCAAAGCCGTCGGGTCTGCCGTAAACGGACGCGAGACTTTCCAAAGAATCACCGCTCTTTATTCCCCTGAACGTGGGTGTATTATTTAATGCTATGTTGTTAAAAATAGTATCTTCCCCTTCTCTCTCAAGTGACGGAGAAATAAAAACAACATGAAAATCATAGTTAAAATCAGCCTGATCGGGATAGATCATTTCCCACCAGTAACCGTCTTCGTTTGTGTTTATATATCCGAAGTTATTTTCTTCGAAATGTTCGGGATAACCAAGTTTATCAACGTAATCGTTCCAATTGTCGTCAATACCGAATGTATTGCCGTTATACTCAAAAGTATAGTCTTGCGGAGTAAGTACACATTCATTTGCATCCGCAAAAAGATCTGCTTCTTCGTTTGATTCTTCGGTATCCTTTTCAGCGGTTTCATCTGTTGTAAGTTCAGGAATAGGATCATCCTGATCGTCTTCTTCGATCACTACCGGACTGCTCTCAACTTTCTGCTCTACGGTTTCGTTTAAAGTACATGCCGATAATACCAGTGAACTTATCAAAATAATAAATATGCTTTTATGCTTTAACGATTTCATTCATTCTCCCGTTCTGCATCTGTTGATAACAATCTAGAGCTGCTTGTTCATTATCATTTCCATCGGTTGTTCGTATCCCGGAATATCAACCGTAAAACCACCGCATTCTTTGTAACCGAGCTTTCTGTAAAAATGCTGGGAAGTTTCATCAACCTGAGTAGAAGTCATTACCATTCCGTAACCCTGCTTTCTCATATCGTCTTCCCAGAATTCCATTAACGCTCTGCCGTACCCTTTTTTCTGTTCTGAATCCTCAACAAAAAGCATCGTGCAAAAAGGTGTATTATCCCAGAAAAGGTTGTATCTGAGCAAACCAACGGGCTTTTCGTCTTCAAATATGACATATCCCTGTCTGTCTCTTACTTTCTTTTCAAATTCGTTTTCCGGTAAGTGCCTGTCTAAACTATACCAGAATTCTTTATCTTCTTTTTCAACATATTTAATATTCATTTTCTTATACTCTTCTTTATATATTTCGATATATCTTACTTTCGCCTTATCCATACAAAGTAGAATTTGCAGTTTTTGTCCCCTGATACACTTAAGACAAGACGATACCTTAAATTGAAAAGCTATAAATCAGGCAAGTGCATAGGTATTTATAGCTTTTTTCATGGGTTAGGCCGACTTTTTGAATCCAAAAGGCTATAAAATAGGCAGGTGCATAGGTATTTATAGCTTTTTTCATGGGTTAAGCCGGCTTTTTGAGTCCAA
>CACZOG010000041.1 GCA_902782715.1 uncultured Lachnospiraceae bacterium
AAAACGGAACTTATGAAGTAAGCGGAGAAGCGTTTGCAGATAAGGTATTAGGCAAATATTATCAGACACTCGCTTAATCCGAATACTCATTTCGATTAAGCGAAGTGTTTGCCACCCGTGGCAAACACTTTTCTTGTTAAGGGAGGAAAAAATACGTGGCAAGCTTAATGGAAAATTTAATAGACATATTAAACGAACAATACGATGCGTATTCCGCCCTCGTAGAGTTATCAAAGAAGAAAACACCGATCATCGTTTCAGGTTCTCTCGAAGAACTTCAGAAGATAACCGATGACGAACAACTGGCAGTCGATAAGGTTAACAACATCGACAAGAAAAGACTCGAGATAATGGGCGATATCGCCAACGTATTGAATCGTGAAGAAAAGGATCTTAAAATATCCGATCTCATTTCTCTTATCAATACAAGACCCGAGGAACAGACAAAACTCGAGGAAGCAAGAGAGAAACTCATTATAGTCGGAAAAGAATTAAAAATAGTCAATGAAAGAAACAAAGAGCTTTTGGAAAATGCTCTTGAGATGATAGATTTTGATCTTAATCTTATTCAGGCAATGAAACAGGCTCCGCAGATGGGCAATTACAACCAGAGCGGAATCAATACCGGTGAAGTTTACGGAACCAACCTGAAAGGTTTTGATACAAAACAGTAATAACGGAGGATACATCTTATGCCGTTAATGGGAAGCTTTTATGTCGGCAATTCGGGATTGACGACAAGCCAGAATGCATTAAATACAACAGCACACAACCTGACGAACGCGGATACCAAGGGGTATGTGCGTCAACAGACGCTGCTCGGAGATAAAGATTACAATACTTTGTCGATTGATGTCAGAAAGATTTCCAACAAACAGACCGGCCTCGGAGTTACATATCAGGAAGTCCGCCAGGTAAGAGACGTATTCCTCGACAAAACATACAGAGAAGAAAACGGAAGACTTTCTTTTTATTCAACCGAATTCGATGCTATCAGCGAAGTTGAAAACCTTTTAGGTGAAATGGACGGAGCAAGTTTCGAAGAATCGATCAACGACCTCTGGGTTGCGGTTGAAGAATTATCAAAGGACCCCAACTCTTCGGTCGTACAGGGACTGATCATGCAGAGAGCATACGCATTCGTTTCGGATGCGCAGGCAGTTTATCAGGGACTTTGCAGATATCAGGACAATATCAACGATGAAGTAAAGATCACCGTTGATAAAATGAATGAAATAGGAAAAAAGATCTGGGATCTGAATGAACAGATCAGAAAAATAGAAAGCGGCGGAATCGAGCATGCAAACGACCTGAAAGATCAGAGAAACGATCTGCTCGATGACCTTTCGGGATTCGCAAAGATCGAGTACTCCAACGATCCGATGGGCAATGTGCTTGTTAAGGTCGAAGGACATGCTTTCGTTACCGCAACAAACGTAAACGAAATTGGAACTCAGATCGATGAAACAACCGGTTTTTATGAAGTATTCTGGAAAAGCGATGCAACATCAACCACGGATGCAAACGGAGTTGTTCATTACAATACGGACAATGCACATATTTTTGACGAGAGACAGGAAATCTCATCAAGAATAGATACGGATCTCGGAAAACTTAAAGCCCTCGTTATTACCAGAGGAGATCACAGAGCAAATTATCTCGATTGTGCGGATGCGACATCATTTGACAGGATTTCCGATTCGATCGCGATGACGGTTCAGGCGGAATTCGATAAGCTTGTAAACGCGGTAGTTACGGGTATCAATGGTATACTGGAAGATGTTCATAATGAGCAGGCGGCAGCAGGTCTTGATTATATGTCGGACGGTGCAGGAAATGCACTTCAGATCTTCCACAGAAAAGGAGCAGATGTTACCGAAGCGGTTGACGAAACGGATCTTTCCAAGAGAGGAACACTTTTCAGCGTTGCAAACCTCGTAGTAAACGAAGAACTGATGCAGACTCCCACCAAACTCGGATTTGTAAAACCCGACGGTTCGGTTGATTATGAATCTGCAAACAAACTCAAAGAACTTTTCAGTAATGCCGATTATAATCTTAATCCTTATGCGGGAACCAAGCTTAACATCAAAGGTTTCTACTCGGCACTGGTTTCTCAGGTTGCCAACGACGGTGCAGTTATAAAGAGCGTAAGAGACAACGAACAGCTTACCGTGGATGCTACAGAAAGTGCGAGACAGCAGATCATAGGCGTATCCACAGACGAAGAACTTTCAAATATGATCAGATATCAGAATGCGTACAATGCCAACAGCCGTTACATCAATGTAATAAACGAAATGCTTGAGCATCTTCTGAACGCATTGGCTTAGTTTTAGAAAGGAGAGCATATGGCTTCTCAATTTTACGGACTAAATATAGCATATACAGGACTTCTGGCATCGAATGCCGCACTCAATACATCCGCAAATAATATTGCCAATGTTGAGACCGAAGGATATTCACGTCAGCAGGTTACCCAGACGGCAGCCGAGGCACTCCGTTCCTACACGACTTTCGGATGCATGGGCGCAGGTGTGGATGTATCCAATGTTGAAAGAGTCCGCGATGAATTCTTTGACAGAAAATTCTGGGAAAACAATAAGAATCTCGGCGAATATGATAAAAAAGCCTATTACATGAACCAGATTCAGGATTATTTCATCGATGATGATTATGTAAAAGGTTTTACTTCCGTATTCGGTGAGTTTTATTCTTCTCTCAGCGAGCTTCAGAAAAGTTCCGGAGATCTGGCACTTAAATCCCAGGCTGTAGGCTTTGCAGAGAATCTAACAACATATTTTAAGGAAATGTCCTCAAACTTGGGAAAGATCCAGGAAGACATCAATGAAGAGATCAAGGTAAAAGTTAACGAGATCAATTCATATGCAAAAGAGATCGCTTCGTTAAACAAGCAGATCACCGTTATTGAACTTACAGGTGTTACCGCCAACGAATTAAGAGACCAGAGAAACCTTATAGTAGATAAATTATCCAAGATCGTTGATGTGGAAACCAGTGAGACTCCCATTCTTGATAAAAACGATTCTTCGAGAAAAACCGGAGCATACCGCTTCAGAGTAACTATCGCCGGCGGACAGACTCTGGTTGACATGGAAGATTACAATACTCTGGCATGCGTTGCAAAGGAAGCGGGTATCAAATCATACCAGTCGGATATCGCCGGTCTTTACGATATCAAATGGGAAACCGGTGACAATTACTCGGATTTCGGAATGTACAATCCTTTGATGGGTGGCGAACTTGCCGGACTCATTCAGTTAAGAGACGGAAACAACGGCGAATATTTCCATGGTTTACTCGATTCCGGACTTAATAGTGCAGGTACCGTTACAGAGGTTAAAGTTGCATTGAATGATCCGAATGCGGATTACCTTCTGGATCTTAATAAATCAACTCTTAACAATTCAGGTGAAATCATTGTTGGAAATACACCCTGTACATTCGATTCATGGTCTTTCCACGAAGATGGTGCAAACAGTTATTATACATTCCGGCTTACAAAACCGCTGGATATTACAAATATGATCGACAAATCTGTCAGAATAAATTCGTCTGTTGAATATAAGGGGATTCCTTACTATCAGGCACAGTTAAATGAGTGGGTAAGAGGTTTTGCAAAAGCATTTAACGGTATTCTTACCGAACCCGGTGCAGTGGATGAAAACGGAAATCCCGGACAGATCCTTTTTACGGCAGATTACGCAAATGCAACTCAGGCGGGATTTAGTGCCGAAGGGGCTACGGATATCAGTTCTTCCGATGACTGTTACAGAAATCTTACCGCAGGCAACTTTACGGTCAGCAAGGAATTAAAGAAAGATCCGGATAAAATCGCAACTCATACGATAGCATCCGACGGACAGGATAAGTACGATGTTATCGAGGATCTCGTTAAAATGCGTTCGGATGTGACCAAAATGAGTTTCAGAGGCGGAAGCGCACAGACTTTCCTTGAATCAATGCTCGCAGATGTTGCTCTTAACACCAATCGTGCGGAGACATTTAAGGAGAATGCGGAGGCCAAGTCAAACAGCATCAACAACCAGAGAGAATCCGTATCTGGTGTTGACAGAGAAGAAGAAGCTGTTAATTTGGTAAAATTCCAGCATGCATACAATCTTTCCTCTAAAGTCATCCAGGTTTTGACCGAAATATATGATAGGTTGATTTTAGAAACGGGCGTTTAATTAATCAGTTGTCCGGCTGACACTTAAGCAAAGGCTGCCGGCCCCGCGGGGTCTTAAATCTCGGAGGAAGTTTTATGAGAGTTACGAATAAAATAATGCAGAATAACACCTTATACAATATCAACCAGAATAAGGTGA